>CALYNW010000121.1 GCA_945224895.1 uncultured Clostridia bacterium | reverse complement strand
CTTTTGTCTGCTTCGCAGACATTTCCCCTAACAGGGGAATCCCATTGCAAGCCCGCTATAAGCAGTTGCTTCATTCAACAACATCTCGATAAACCCTAATTTATCTCTTTTACGTTTTTCTTGACAGGGTGGGTATTATAATATATAATAAAATGATTAAAAAATGACAAGGAGAGGTTTTTATGCCAGCAAAAACTTTCAAAATGACAGCGGAAGGTAAGGAAGAGTTAGAAAGAGAGCTTGACTCTTTAAAAACCGAAGGCAGAATTGATATAGCAGAAAAGCTTAAGGTTGCACGTTCCTACGGTGACCTTTCTGAAAACAGTGAATATGATGAGGCTAAATCAGAGCAGGCTAAGATTGAGGCTCGTATCAGCGAGCTTGAGTATCAGCTGGAGCATGCAGTTATTATTGACAGTGCTGATAAAAATGCAGTTAGTATGGGCTCAAAGGTTACTGTTGTCAGACTCAGCGACAAGGCTGAGGCTGTTTATGAGATTGTAGGCTTTGCTCAGTCAGACCCGTCAAACGGCAAAATTTCCGACGAAAGCCCTGTAGGTAAGGCTCTTATGGGGGCTAAAAAAGGAGATACAGTTGTTGTTGAGGCTCCTATCGGAAACCTTGAATATAAGATTAAGAAGATAGACTGATAAATTAGAGGTACGTTTATATGGCAGGAAGGTTTGAAATCACCAAGCAGGGTGACGGTACTTTCACATTTGAATTTTTCATTGATGATAAGTCAGTAGGAAAAGGTCCTGTTTTTGAAAAAGAGGATATGTGCAAGAGAGGCGTTAAGGCTGTTAAGAAAAACAGCAAAATGAAGGTTCAAAACGCTCTTGCAAATGACGAAGAAAAGACAAATCCGAAATATCTTGTTGAGGCTGACGGAGATAAGGTTAAGTATACCCTGTTTCTTCAGACAGGTGCAGTTGCACTTGAGGGTACTGCAGACAGCGAAGAAGATGCCCTTGCGGTTATTGAGCAGATAGGCAATAATGCTAATGCGGCTCAAATGCAGATGGCTGAGGTTGTCCTTTCCGAAAATGAGCAAAAGCAGATTAGAATTAATAAGCTTAAGGAATTACAGGCTCAGAGCAGGGACCCATTTGAAATTACTCTTGCTACTCAGACTCATTCTGCACAGCAGATTATTGACAATTTTGAGGAGCTTGAGGAAAAGGAGGTTTCCGTCTGCGGAAGAATTATGACCTGGCGTGATATGGGCAAGGCTAATTTTATCGACATTCAGGACAGGTCAGGTAAAATTCAGTCATACGTTCGTATGAACGATATCGGCGAGGATGAATATAAAGAATTTAAAAAGTGGGATTTGGGCGATATTGTTCAGGTTGACGGCTTTGTTTTCAAAACAAGAACAGGTGAAATTTCAGTCCACGCAAAGAAGATTACTCTTCTTTCAAAATCTCTTCTTCCTCTTCCTGAAAAATTCCATGGTCTGACCGATACGGATACACGCTACAGAAAGCGTTATCTTGATATGATAATGAATCCCGACGTTAAGGATACATTTATCAAAAGGTCAAGGATAATTTCTTCAATCAGGTCATATCTCGATAATTTAGGCTTTATTGAGGTTGAGACTCCTATTCTTAACACTATCCCCGGCGGTGCTGCTGCAAGACCGTTTATTACTCACCATAATACTCTTGATATGGATATGTATCTCCGTATTGCTACAGAGCTTTATCTCAAAAGGCTTATTGTGGGCGGTATGGAAAGAGTATATGAAATCGGCAGAAACTTCAGAAACGAGGGTATGGACGTAAGGCATAATCCCGAGTTCACCTGTATTGAGCTTTATCAGGCTTATACCGATTATCACGGTATGATGGATATTGCCGAAAATATTATCAGAAATGCCGCTACTGAGGTTTGCGACAGTCTCCATATTGTATTTAACGGTACTGAAATTGACCTTGAGACTCCTTTCGCACGTCTCACAATGGTTGAGGCTGTTAAGAAATACAGCGGTGTTGACTTTGCCGAATTTATGTCCGATAACGAAAAGGCAGTTGAAATTGCCAAGGAAAAGGGCATTGAGGTAGAAAACGGCAAGGCTACCTGGGGCGATATACTTAATTCATTCTTTGAGGAATTTGTTGAAGAAAATCTTATTCAGCCTACATTTATTATGGATTATCCTGTTGAAATTTCTCCTCTTACTAAGAGAAAGCCCGATTGCCCCGTTCTTACCGAGAGATTTGAGCTGTTTATTCTCGGCGGTGAATACGGAAACGCATATTCCGAGCTTAATGACCCTATTGACCAGCAGGGTAGATTTGAGGCTCAGATGAAGCTCCGTGAAGCAGGCGATGACGAGGCTAATATGATAGATAACGATTTCGTTACTGCTCTTGAGTACGGTATGCCTCCTACAGGCGGTCTCGGTATCGGTATCGACAGACTTGTTATGCTCCTTACCGACAGCTACTCAATCAGAGATGTACTTCTGTTCCCGACAATGAAGCCGTTACCTAACGAACAGTAAATAATAAGCTAAAAGGCTTTGGCAGTTCATTATTTCGCCAAAGCCTTTTTTATATGTGATTTTTAATATGTATATGATTTGTCAATACTTTTTATAAAAATAAATTTATACAGTTGATAAAATTACCGCTTTGTGATATTCTTTACATTATGGAATATAAATATGAGCTTCATTGCCACACAGGATGTGTTTCCCGTTGCGGCAGAGTAGAACCTGAAGAAATTGTAAAGCTATATAAAGAAAAGGGCTATAGCGGAATTGTTGTAACAGACCACTACAGTCCTATGACCTTTACACCGAATTGGTGTCCTCAAAAGCAGATAGATTTTTATTTAAGCGGATATAGGCGAATGAAAAAGGCAGCAGGAGATGATTTTACCGTTTTGCTCGGTATAGAGCTTCGCCACTATTTTACTGCAAATGATTATCTGATTTACGGAATTGATGAGAATTTTCTTTACAGTGCAGGAAATCTTATGAAAGTGTGGGAAAGAAAGGTCTTTGAAATTGCCAAGGAAAGGGGATATCTTGTTTATCAGGCACATCCTTTCAGAGAGGGCATAAGGCGTTGTAATCCCGATTATATTGACGGTGTTGAGGTTTATAACGGCAAGACTAAAAAAAGTATGAATGATGAGGCATACCGCTGGGCAAAGGAAAATAACAAGCTCATGGTGTCGGGCTCGGATTTTCATACCGTTAAAAATCTTGCACGAGGCGGTATTATTACCGACAGAAAAATTAAGTCAAATGACGATTTGCTGAATGTTTTGAAATCACAAAAATTCGAACTTATACAAACGTATTAACGGAAAGGAATTTATGAACGGCATCAAAAATAAAATTTTAGGAATTTTGCCCTGTATTTTGGTTGCAGGGATATCAACATTACTTGCTGAAATAAATATCGGCAGTTTCTCATTCGAGGTAATCGGAGCACCTGTTTTTGCTATAGTAATAGGAATGATTGTTGCCCTGATTTTTCCGAAATTTTCAACTAACGAAAGGGTTAAAGAGGGAATAACCTTTACCTCAAAGAAAATTTTGCAGTGGGCGGTAATCATTTTAGGCTTTACCCTTAATATTAAAACCGTGCTTTCCGTAGGCGGAAAAAGCCTGCCTGTAATTATTGCAACTATTGCAACGTCGCTTGTAATTGCCGCCTTGATGTGCAGGCTTTTAAAGGTGGATAAAAAGGTTTCAATTCTTGTAGGCGTAGGCTCATCAATATGCGGCGGCTCCGCCATAGCGGCGACTGCTCCTGTTATTGATGCAGATGATGAGGAAATTGCTCAGTCAATTTCGGTAATATTTCTGTTTAATGTAATTGCGGCTTTGATTTTCCCAACCTTTGGAAATGCAATCGGGCTTACAAACGACGGCTTTGCCCTTTTTGCCGGAACTGCCGTAAACGATACCTCCTCAGTAACTGCCGCCGCTTCTGCATGGGACAGTATGAAGGCTACTAACGGTGCAGTGCTTGCACAGGCGACTACGGTTAAGCTTACAAGAACTCTTGCGATAATTCCAATAACTCTTGTGCTTGCAGTAATAAGAACAAGAAAGGCGAAAAAAGAGGGAGGAGAAGGTGCAAAGATTTCAATGAAAAGCATCTTCCCTTGGTTCATACTTTACTTTGTAACGGCTTCGCTTATAACCACCGTTGTTGCGCTTTTGCCGTCAGGCGGATTTACTGAAATGTATAACGAATATTTTGTAAAGGGCGCAAAATGGCTTGCAAAATTCTTTATAGCAATGGCAATGTGTGCAATCGGTTTTAATACGAATATTGTTACACTTGTTAAAAAAGGCGGTAAGCCTATTGCAATGGGCTTTGCCTGCTGGGTTGCAATCGCAGGTGTCAGCCTTGTTATGCAGCACGTTTTAGGCTATTGGTAAAATAAAAAATTGAAGACGCAAACCTTTAATCATTTGGTTTGCGTCTTTTTTTGTTTCGTATTTTTACCGTTAATACAAATATCAAGCTGCCTAAAAATCCACCAAGGGTATTATAAACAAGGTCCGAAATCTGAAATGTACC
>CALYNW010000120.1 GCA_945224895.1 uncultured Clostridia bacterium | reverse complement strand
GACCGTCAAGATGTGCCTGTGCAGTTTCGAGGGTGGGAGGCTCGCCGGGACGAAGCTTCTTGTAAACCTCAAGAAGTGCCTCCTCCTGATTTTTTGTTGTATCCTTCTCTATTGTTGCAAGGATTCTGTCATCCTCGCCGAAGAAATCAACAATCTCCGAATCGGTGCCGAGACCGAGTGCACGAAGAAATGTTGTAATATAAATCTTTCTGTTTTTGTCAATACGAACATAGAAAAGGTCGTTGGCATCGGTTTCATATTCAAGCCAAGCGCCTCTGTTAGGAATTACTGTATTTGTAAACAGCTCCTTACCTGTCTTGTCGTGGTCCATATTGTAGTATACACCGGGAGAACGAACAAGCTGAGATACTATACATCTTTCAGCACCGTTGATAACAAATGTACCTGCATCTGTCATCCAAGGAAAATCGCCCATAAAAATAGTGTTTTCCTTAACCTCGCCTGTCTCCTTATTGATGAGACGTGCTCTGACCTTAAGAGGTCTTGCATACGTTACATCTCTTGCCTTGCACTGTGCAATAGAATATTTAGGCTCATCATCCATTGAATAGTCGACAAAGTCAAGAATAAGATTTCCGGTATAGTCGGTGATATGACCGATATCCTTGAAAACCTCCTTCAATCCTTCGTCAAGAAACCATTGGTATGAGCTTTTCTGCACCTCAATAAGATTAGGCATCTGCATAACCTCATTGATTTTTGCAAAGCTTTTTCTTGTGGTGGTACCAAGCTGGACATCCTTCACATTTACCATAAGAGTCACTCCGATCGTTATGTTTATAGTTCTTTAATGATTTGCTGAAATACACGGAAAAAAGGTGCATAAAACACGACCTGAAAACACCTGTTTTCCGTTACGTGATTTACTGTATACACATAGATTTCCATTTTAAAGTGACTAATAATATAAACTATTAAATAGGTCTTGTCAACAGTTTTTTTCTGTAATTTTCAAATTTAACAAAAAGTTTTTGATACACGGCTCCACGTGCTTTGTGTTTTAGGCGAATTTTTACAATTTATTTGAAAATTTACAGATAAAAATAAAAACCCTGTCCTCTTTTATTGATTTGCAAAATCTAATTTGATATAATGCACTTATAAATGTGTTAAGGTGAATATTAATGAAAAAAATAAAAGGGATTTTTTGTATAATGCTTACGGCAATTTTAGTTGCTTTTTCATTCTCGGGCTGTTCCTCCGATAACGGAAAGGTTGATTTCATTTATCCGTTTTCGGGAGATATCGAAAGCTTTGACCCTCAGATTGCTTCTACTGCCGATGAATTTCTTATAATCGAAAACTGCTTTGAGGGACTTGTAAGAGTAACCGATGACGGCACTGTTAAGCCCGGAGTGGCTGAAAGCTGGAGCATAAGCAGTGACGGAAAAACATATACCTTTAATTTACGCAAGGGTGTAAAATGGCATATTGAAGAAGATAGCAAAGCTGAGGAGCTTTTCGGCAAGGGTGTCACTCCCGACATAACGGCAAACGACTTCGTTTTTGCATTTCAAAGAGCCGCCGATAAAAATACAAACGCTCCCCTGTTTTCATCAATATCAAATATAAAAAATGCTTCAAAAATTCATTCGGGAAAAATAAGTACGGAAAAGCTGGGAGTTAAAGCCATTGACGAATACACCCTTGAAATCCAACTCAATTCCGCTGACAGCTCATTTATGAATGTTCTTTCAACTGCCGTTGCAATGCCCTGTAATGAAGGCTTTTTCAATGCCACAAAAGGAAGATACGGATTAGGCTTAAAGTATTCGGTATTTAACGGACAATTTTATTTAAGCTCAATTCTTGAAAAATCATACATTCTCAAAAACAATTCTCAATACGTCGGAGAAAGCAAATCGGCTGTTACCGACATAACGCTTAACATAACAAATGAAAATTCAGACATTGCAAAAAATCTTAAAAGCGGATACTATGACGCCGCTTATATCACGGGACAGGAATATCATGAGATTAAGGACAGCGGTATAACCGCCACAGGATATTCTGATACCACGATTGCTTTCATTCTAAACAAAAATAAGATAATTCTGTCTGAAAAGGAGCTTCGTCAGGCAGTATGCTTAAGCATTTCAGACATTGATTTATCTCAAAGAGAATACCTTTCAAGAGCCACAGGCTACACTCCTCCGAGCTGTACAATCGGAGGCAGCTCTGCCGTTGATGCTATAGGGAATGTTAATCCGAAGCAGGATATTGAAAAGGCTCGTGAATTATGGAAAAGCGGACTTGAAAAGCTCAATATTGCTCAGGCTGATTTCAAGGTCATAGTGCCGAAGGAATACGAGGATATTGCAAAGGAGCTTGTACAGGGTATTCAAAAGGGTATAGGTCAGGTGTCATCATACGGACAGGATGACACACCTATTTCGTTTTCTCTTAAAATCGAAGCCCTTTCCGACGGAGATTTCAACACCGCATTTTCAAGCGGAGATTATGATTTAGCACTTTACAAATTCTCTGCTTCAAGTCAAAATGCCCTTAATTTTCTTGACAGTATAATAAACGGGAATTATGCAGGAAATGTCAGCACGGCACAGACTGCACTAAAAAAGGCTCAGAGTTCATCTGCCGACAGCCTTGCTTCTGCCGTGAAGGAATGTGAAAAGTCTCTGATGTCAGACTATTCGGTAAAGCCGGTTTTATATGAATCTTCATACTATGCTCAGGCAAAGGGCGTAACAGGCGTGCAGTTGCATCCCGGTAGCGGAAGGGTGTGCTTTGTATATGCAGAAAGAGAAGAATAACAGGCTCTGCCTTTTTGTTTGCTGGTCCTTGACGGTAATATGTATGGGAGTAATTTTTTGGCTTTCATCAAGGACCGCAACAGAGTCTTCTGAGCAAAGCGGAGTAATTGTTGAATTTTTAAGAAAAATATTCGGTGACAATGTTTTTACCGATTTTATAGTCAGAAAATCTGCCCACTGTCTTGAATTTACGGGACTTAGCTTTCTTTTTAATCTTTCGCTGTACGTAACAAAAAACAAGCCGTCATTTGTTTTTGCAGTAATGCTGACATCAATTTATGCCGCAACCGATGAATTTCATCAGCTTTTTGTGGAGGGACGTTCCTGTCAGATTACCGACTGGGCTATTGATACGGCAGGTGCAATTTTAGGTGCTTTAGGCTTTTTGGTGATTTTATCAATTATTAAAAAACTAAATAAAGCAAGCAAGTCAAAATAAAAATTCTGTTGACAGTACCAATAATTGGTTTATAATATATAAAGACTGTTTAAAACAAAACGTGTTTTGGGAGGAATAAATATGAACGTACTTGTGTATGAAAATGAAGAACAGATAGGAATTGCCGCAGGTAACTATATGTGCGGTCAGGTGCTTGCAAAGCCTGACTCGGTTTTAGGTCTTGCCACAGGCTCAACACCGCTTAAGCCCTACGGTCATATGATAAAGCTTTATGAAGCAGGTGCAGTTGATTTCAGCAAGGTAACAACCTTTAATCTTGATGAATACTGCCGTCTTGATGTTAATGATGTAAATTCATACCACCGCTTTATGCACGACAATCTTTTTGACCATATCAATGTTCCCGAGGAAAGCATCAATTTCCTTAACGGTAACGCTGAGGATTTGGAGCAGGAATGTAAGGATTACGAGAAAAGAATTAAGGATGCAGGCGGAATAGATATTCAGCTTTTAGGTATCGGATCAAACGGTCACATTGCATTTAATGAGCCGTCAGACAGCTTCCAGAGATGGAGCCATGTTGTTGCCCTTAAGGAAAGCACAATAAAGGACAACAGCAGATTTTTCAAATCCATTGACGAGGTTCCCACCCACGCAGTAACAATGGGTATCGGCTCAATTATGCAGGCTAAGAGAATACTTATTATTGCTATCGGAGAAAATAAAGCAAAGGCAATTAAGCAGCTTATTGACGGCGACGTTACTCCGCAGTGTCCTGCTTCTGTATTGCAGTTCCACACTGACGTTACTCTTATGCTTGACAAGGGCGCCGCATCACTTCTTTAACTTACATACAACAGGAGGTCATAAATATGGCTGAAAATAAAAAAGAAAAATTTTATATAACCACACCTATATATTATCCGTCGGGTAATCCTCATTACGGTCATTGCTACACATCCGATGCCTCTGACTCTCTCGCCCGCTTCAGACGCATGCAGGGTAAGGACGTTATCTTCCTTACAGGTACTGATGAGCACGGTCTTAAGATTGAGCAAAAGGCTAAGGAAAAGGGCGTTACGCCTAAGGAATACGTTGACGAAATCGTGGCTGTTTTCAAGGACCTTTGGAGCTATATGAACATCAGCTACGACAGATATATCCGTACCACCGACGACTATCACGTTGAAACAGTACAGAAAATATTTAAAGACCTTTATGACAAGGGCTATATCTACAAGGGCACCTACAAGGGTAAATATTGTACCCCCTGCGAGAGCTTTTGGACAGAAAGTCAGCTTGTTGACGGCAAATGCCCCGACTGCGGCAGAGAGGTTACCGAGGCTGAGGAGGAGGCTTATTTCTTCAAGCTTTCACCATTTGCCGACAGAATTGAAAAG
>CALYNW010000119.1 GCA_945224895.1 uncultured Clostridia bacterium | reverse complement strand
AAATTGCTTCCTTAATATCTTCACCGAGAACCCTTTCTCTCTCAATAGATGACGGTATATCGGGATATCTTTCATTTATAAATTCAAGAAGCTTCATCTGATTGCTTTTAATTTTTTCAACAGGAATGTCAATAAATTTCTTACCTGTCGCCGCAACAAGAGTAATCACCATATCGGACATAGAAAGAGGATGACCGAGAGGCTGCTTAAGAAGCTCCATAAGTCCCTTACCGTAGGAAAGTCCCTCCTTTGTTTCCTCGTCAAGATCTGATGAAAACTGGGTGAAAACCTCCATTTCACGATACTGCGCAAGGTCAATTCTGAGGGAGCCTGCCGCCTTCTTCATAGCCTTTGTCTGAGCGGCACCGCCAACACGGGATACTGAAAGTCCCACGTTTACAGCAGGTCTCATACCACTGAAGAACAAATCGCTTTCAAGAAAAATCTGTCCGTCTGTAATTGAAATTACGTTTGTGGGAATATAGGCAGAAACATCGCCTGCCTGAGTTTCAATAATCGGCAGGGCAGTAATTGAGCCTCCTCCTAAATCGTCCGACAGCTTGCTTGAACGCTCAAGAAGCCTTGAATGAAGATAGAATACGTCACCGGGATAAGCCTCACGTCCGGGGCTTCTTTCAAGCAGAAGTGAAAGAGCACGGTATGCAACTGCGTGCTTGCTCAAATCATCATAAACGATAAGGCAATCCTTTCCTCTGTACATAAAATATTCGGCAATAGCCGTTGCTGAATATGGCGAAATGTACTGAAGCGATGACGGGTCAGATGCTGTTGAGCAAACAACTATTGTGTACTCCATTGCACCTGATTTTTCAAGAGTGCTTACAAGCTTTGCAACGCTTGAAGCCTTCTGACCTATTGCATTATAGATACAGACAACGCCCTTACCCTTTTGATTAAGTATTGTATCAACAGCGATTGAGGTTTTACCTGTCTGTCTGTCGCCGATAATAAGCTCACGCTGTCCTCTGCCAATAGGAAACATTGAGTCTATTGACAAAATACCTGTTGCCATAGGTGTATCAACGCTTTTACGGTCAACTATGGACGGAGCCTTATTTTCAATAGGTCTGTAGCCGTCGGATTTAATTTCTCCCTTACCGTCAATAGGCTCACCGAGAGCGTTTACAATTCTGCCGATAAAGCCATTACCAACGGGAACGCCTGCCATTTTATGAGTACGTGAAACCTTGGAGTTTTCGTGAATACCCACATCAGAGCCGAAAAGAATAACTCCGACCTGATTTTTCTTTATATCCTGTACCATACCCTTAACGCCGTTTTCAAAAACAACAATCTCGCCGTACATTGCGTGGGTAAGCCCGTGAATAACAGCTATGCCGTCACCTATACGGATAACATTGCCGATTTCCTCAATTTCACTTTTAGGCATAAAATCCTTGATGTTCTTCTGAAGAACGGCAAGAACCGAGTCATTATCTACCTGAGAATCTCTGGCAGTATCAATAACCTCTGTCTTGATTTGCTCTAATTTTGTTTTGATACTGCGGTCATACTGCTTGTTTCCAACCTGAATGATAAAACCGCCGATAAGACTTTCGTCTTTAACAATCTCAACCTCGGCACTGCCTGCCTTTTCCTCTTTACAGATAAATGCCTTTATACCATCAAGCTGTTTATCGCTGGGAGGAGTAACGCAGTAAAGGGTTGCTCTGACTATATTATTTTTCTTGTCAAGCTGTCTTACATACTCTTTCAGTATATCGTCAAGGATATCTGTATTGCAGTCGTCTGCCACAGCATTAATCAATCCCTTAACCGATTCCGAAAAAAGGCTATCAATAACCTTTGCCTTCTCTTCGTCGGTAACAAGAGGGTTATCAAGCTCCTCTTTAAGCTCCTCGGATGAGTCAATAATTCTTTCTGCTTCTTCAATAGCAGATACACTGACTTTTTTTGCAAGCAGTGCTTTAACCAAATCATCAATGTTAAACATTATTTACCACTGCCTTCATTTAAAAATTCATCAAAGATATCGCTGTCGGTTTTGGTGGAAACCTCCCTGCCAACAACCTTTTCGGCAGCCTGAATAGCCACCTGAGCAATTTCTTCCTTAACAGCACGCTTTGTACTTTCAGCTTGAAGATTTGCAGTTCTGATAGCCTCATCCTTAAGCTTCTGAGCATCCTCACGGGCACGGTCCATAGTCCTGTCGTACTCGGCTCTGGCTTCCTCACGTGCTTTGCTGATAATCTCTGCCTTTTCGTCTTCAACGCTTACAAGCTTCTGCTCGTACTCAGCCTTGAGATTTTCGGCATCCTTTTTCGCATCGTCAGCCTCTTTAAATTGATTATCAATGAGCTCCTTACGCTTATCAAGAGTTTTCTTAATTGGCTTAAAAAGAAATACCCTCATAAGCACAAAAAAGATTATAAGGTTTATAAGCATAAAAAGCATATTCCAGTCAAATTTAAGCATTTACTGTATTTCCTTTCATACAGATTTCGGTATCTATACTATCTTACCATAAAGATAATCAGTATGGCACCGATCAGACCGTAAATTGCAGTAGCCTCTGAAAGTGCACAACCGAGCAGAAGTGCTGTCTGAATTTTACCTGAAGCCTCCGGCTGACGGGCAATAGCATCAACAGCTTTACCTGTAGCAATACCAATACCTATACCTGCACCTACGCCGCACAAAAGTGCAATTCCTGCACCGATTGCAATAATTGAACCTGTCATAGTTTTTCTCCTTAACACATTAAAAAATATTATTATCAAAAGCTGAATTATCAGTTGTTGATTATTTCTTTATACTTTTTCTTTTTTAATCTCTTCTTTTTCGAGCTTGCCTCAATAGGCTCTGTCGCCTCCTGTAGATAAAGACCTGTCAAAAATACGAAAATGTAAGCCTGAAGTAAGCCGTCAAATATATCAAAATACAAGCTTAATGCAACCGGAACAACAACCGGCACAACAGCTTTTATAAGCTCCATAATGGTAAAAGCGGCAATAACGTTACCGAAAAGTCGCATACAAAGGGAAAGCGGCTTCGTCACAAGCTCCAAAATATTGATAGGCGTAATTATCCAAACAGGCTTTGCAAAAGCCTTTATTCGCCCTACAAATCCTTTTTCCTTAATTCCTGCATATTCAATAAGAACAATGCTTGTAAGTGCCATTACAGCCGTAACCTGCATACTTTTTGTAGGAGGCTTCATACCAAACAAGCCGATAATATTTGAAAATCCAATGAAAAGCGCCATACTCATAAGCCAGGGAATATATCGCTCTGCCCTCGGACCAACAATACCCTTGAAGAAATTCTCAGCCTTTACGTATATCATCTCCATAAAAGCCTGTCTTTTACTTATCTCGCCTGTAACATTGAAATTCCTTGTTAAGATAATTGCAAGGACCGTAAGCACAAGCATAATAATCCATGAAACAACAGTTGATTCGTCAACGCCGATTTTAACATTTCCGATATTAAAGCTGAAAACCTCTTCAATACTAAGCTGTTCAATAATTTCCTTCTGTAAATCAATCTTCATTGTTAAAGGACCAAACGTTGCAATCACCTCCCTTTTCGTTCCATATAATTATACTACAAATGTCAACGAAATTCAAGTCAAAAATGCAAATTGTTATACGTTTTGTATTTGAGTATATTACTATTTGTTGTTTTTTACAAATTTAATTGACAAAGTGAATATAATTTGTGCAAAAATAATTTATGTAATTATTATGTAACACTTGCTTGGTTTAAATCATTCTTAATACTGCATAAATTTTACAACTTTCTGTTTACATATCATATAATTTAGTTTATAATATAATACCGATAAATTATGAAAAGGAGTTAACTTATGGCAAAGGACCAAAAAAAGATGGTTGACGCAATTACGTCTATGGACGAGGATTTTGCTAAATGGTATACAGATGTATGCAAAAAGGCAGAGCTTATCTCATACACAAGCGTTAAGGGCTGTATGGTTATAAGACCTTACGGCTATGCTATCTGGGAAAATATACAAAAAATACTTGACGGAATGTTCAAGGACTTAGGTCACGAAAATGTTAACATGCCCATGTTTATCCCCGAAAGTCTGCTTCAAAAGGAGGCTGACCATGTTGAGGGCTTTGCCCCCGAATGTGCTTGGGTAACATACGGCGGTAACGAGAAATTAGAGGAAAGGCTTTGTGTAAGACCTACATCAGAAACTCTTTTCTGCGAGCATTTCAAGGATATCGTTCATTCCTACAGAGACCTGCCGAAATTATACAATCAGTGGGTATCTGTTGTAAGATGGGAAAAAACAACAAGACCGTTTCTTCGTTCACGTGAATTTCTGTGGCAGGAGGGACATACCCTTCACGCATCCGCAGAGGAGGCTATTGAAGAGACGGAAAGAATGTTAGGCGTTTATACAGAATTCTGCCAAAAGGATTTGGCTATGCCTGTTGTTAAGGGTATGAAAACGGAAAGCGACAAATTCGCAGGTGCAGAAAGAACATACTGCATTGAGGCTCTTATGCACGACGGTAAGGCTCTTCAGGCAGGTACAAGCCACTATTTCGGTGACGGCTTTGCAAAGGCATTTGACATTC
>CALYNW010000118.1 GCA_945224895.1 uncultured Clostridia bacterium | reverse complement strand
ACCACTGATGGCTCATCCAAACATTACCGTTCCAGTAGCCGTCGTCAAAATAGTAGGAGGCACTCATATCAACGGCAGAAATTCCTGCCTGTGACCACATTTCCTTTGGATTTTTGATATGCTCGATAAGTCTCTTTTTTCTTTCTCCCGTAACTGCACCTGCAACAAGAGGATAAATTCCGTCCATACCCTTGTTGAAATTCTCTCCGTCGGCAGTTCTCATAATGCCTTTTACATTGCCCTTTTCATCATATTCCGTGTAGCCGAAATATCCGCTTTCCTCATCCCAGGCAAGGTCGTTAAGAGCCTTTGTTGAATACTCAATATCAGCGTCATATGTCTTAATATCGTCATATCTGCCCAGAGATTCGGCAACCATTTTCATGATTTTTCCTGCACGGATAATTTGAGCAGTTGAAAGACAGGGGCAGGTGTATTTCTGTGATTTCCTGTTCATCATTTCAACCTGAGCGGGATAATCGTCCATACCGCAGTGTGAATACCAGTAATCGTATGTAGTCAGCAAGCCGTTATTGAATTTTGCAACAGTTGAGCCGTGATTTCTGCCTCTCAAAAATTCATAATATATCTTTGCCTTGTCATAGAGAAAGGCAAGGCTTTCCTTGTCATCGGTTCTCTTTAACAGCTCAAGATATTCGGGAAACTGTGTAGGAACAAGCGAGCCGTGAAGCAGAAATGCAAAATCCTTGTTTGTATCGTCGCAAAGGTACATATCAAGTGCATACTGACAAAGCTTCGGTGAAAACTCCAAGAGTCCCATTCCGATAAAGCCACTGTCCCAGGTGTAGAAGCTGTCCCATCTTTTACCCGGAGTATGGTGAATGACATTTTCGCCGTGACGGTAAACAGGATAAACAACATTTGTTAAAAGCGTTGATTTCAGTATCTCTGTTGAAAGAGTATATTTTTTACCTGCCTCGTTATAATCTGATACAGGGCTTGACGCCTTTGCATTTCTGTAGATTTCTTCGTACTCATCATTTGTAAGTCCGTCAAATTCTCCCATTGACAAAACCGCATATTCCGTATGAGAGGTATGAGGCTCAATGAAAATTGACTTGATAAGAGTGTTGTGGAAAAAGCCGTCATCACTGTGCTTTCTCTTAAATGAGCCTGAAAATGTTTCCGCCAAGTCGTCATATGTATGGTCGCCGTTTGAAAGACGGTTAATCAGAGCGTCCTCAAGACTGCCTGAATTAAGAGCTCTTTCTCTTGTATTTTTATTGTTTGTAAGAATACAGAATGGCTTTTCAATTCCATTATATTTAAGTGTAGTTCTGTGTCCGTTTTCAAGGACGTCTGTATTTATTTCGGGAATATAAGGGAAATTGACTTTTTCAGTAGTCAGATTATCCTCTTCACCGCTTTCAATTACTGCAAGAAAGTCAAGCTCAACTCCTGCACCGCCAAGACTTTCCAACGTAAAATTCTCCATATACGGCAGATAAATGAAAGTAAGCTCATCACTGTTCGGAAAGGCTATATCACGGTAGATATCGTCATCCGATATCATATCAAACCTGCCGTTTCCGTCGGTAACGGTTCTGTACCTGAGAGCAATAATTGGATTTTTAAATCCGTCAGCCTTTATGCTGTAGGAAACCCTGTCGCCTTTTTCACAGCCAAAGGGCTGAAGGTTTAAGAAATGAACATGATAATTTTCACATCTGTCACCCAAGCCCTTGCCAAGGTAAAAATCTTTATCTGCAAACATTCCCTTAAACATTCCGTCGGGATTTTCGTTATCCCAAGGGCGGGGCACTGCATAGGTGTAATCCGTGTAGTCATTTGCGGTTTTAAGCACGCATTTGTCAGGAGTATTAACCTTACAGTATGTAGGGTTAGGAAATTCCATAGATGCAAAAATATTCAAAATACAATTTTGCGAAAGCTCGGTATTATTTACAAATTCACATCTCATCAAATATGCTTCATCATTTATTTTGGAGAAAGAAACATCTGCATAAACCATATCCTTCCACATAAGCTCATATCTATAGGAGAAATATGTATAATCGCTTTTGCAATTCCACAAATGATATGACGACGGCACGGTTACATTCGGAACAGGTGTGGAGCTGTTCCAAAGTGTTGGGTGGACCGAAAAATCATATCTTGCACCAACATCGGCAAGGCTTTCCATTACTCTTGAAATACCCATATATTTTTTTGAATAAGGTCCCCATACGGGCATCTTTACTTTATTGTCCTGCATAAATTCTTCCTCTCACATTTTTCCGTCTGCATATAACGGAAAAACTGTATTCTTTTAGAAAATATTATCACCTATTTATATCGCTTGTCAATAGAATAAAATTAAATATGTTCATTGACAACAGTAGAAATATAAAGTATTATAATATATTATAGTGGTTATTACCCTAACGGAGGGGATTAAATGAATATTGATGCAAACGTACAAAAAATATTAACACTTCTTTTAAAGAAGTGGAAAACTCTGATTATTTTTGCTTTGATAGGCACATTTATTGCTTATTTTTTCACGGCAAATTTTACCACCCTGACATATGCTTCGTCTGTTGAATTTCTTGCCTATGCCGTGGACGAGGATCAAGAGTTCTCAGACTCTTCATCCTCCCACCAACAGATAAGCAATACAAGTAAAATGAATTACGCTATGAAGATGATGGCAACCTATATTGAGCTTTTCAAAACAAATGAGTTCAATCAAAAGGTTGCGGATGAATTAAATGAAAATCTGAATACTAATTATTCGGCATCAATGATAAAGCATGCAACCTCCATTGAGTATATCGAGGATACGGCATTATTCAAAATGACTGTTACTACGACAGACGCTGACCTTTCATACCAAATTGCTCACCAGCTTGAGAAAACAGTGCCGGAGGTTATGAAAACGACTAATAACGGTCTTGTAAATGCTTCTGTTGAGGATACTGCACTTAAGGCTACCTCCTCTCAGAGCCTTGGATATGTCAAAAAATGTCTTATAGGATTTATTGCGGGTTTAGTTTTTGCCGCCGCATATTTCATTCTTAGGGACCTTATTGATGTTCGTATAAAGACAAGTGAGGAATTGACGGAAAGATATGATATTCCTGTTTTAGGTACCATACCCGAATTTGAAATAAAGGGCTCCGCTCAAGCTAAAAAGCAGGAAAAATCCGCTAAAGGAGGTAAATGATATGGCTAAAAAATCTAAGAAATCATCAAGCATTACCTCCGCAACATCAAGATTTTTACTTGACAGTGCGCCTATTCAGCCTGATTTAAAATTCAGAGTTGAGGAGTCTTATAAAACCATCCGTGCAAACATTATGTTTTCCGTAATCAAAAAAGGCTGTAAAATTATCGTTGTGTCATCATCTCTGCCTAACGAGGGTAAAACAACCACCACGGTAAACCTTGCAGTAACAATCTCTCAGGCAGACCAGAGAGTGCTTTTGATAGACGGAGATTTAAGAAAGCCAAAGGTTCATCAGTACTTCGGGCTTTCAAATGCACCGGGACTGACTAATTATTTAAGCGATACAATGTCAGGCAGGAGAGGTGCAGATATTTTCGGTATAATTCATCCTACACAGTATGAAAACCTTTCTGTTATCTGCTCAGGCTCAATACCGCCGAATCCTGCCGAGCTTTTAGGCTCTGACTTTATGTCGGAATTTCTTGCTGACGTCAGCAAGGATTTTGACTACATCATAATTGATACTCCGCCTGTAAACATTGTTTCAGATTCATTTCCGCTCATCAGGGAATCTGACGGCGTTGTGCTTGTTGTACGCTCAAATCGGTCTACACATCCGGAGCTTCAGAAGGCTTTGTCGGCTTTGGAATTTATTGATGCAAAGATTTTAGGCTTTGTTGTAAACTTTGCTGAAACAAAGCTCTCAAAATACAGAGGAAGTTATAAAACATACGGAGCATACTCCGGCTACGGAGCTTATTCGGGCTATGGTAATAACTATGCAAAATACAGTGCCTATAATCAAAATAATCCTAAACCGTAAGGTAAGGAGCAATAATTATGACTATTGAAAATCTTGTTGAAACCCATTGCCATATTCTTCCGGGAATAGATGACGGGTCGCCTGATGTTGAAACAAGTCTTAAAATGATTAATCGGCTGAAAAGGCAGGGTGCCAAGGCGATAATTTTAACTCCTCATTATTACAGCGACTCTATATCCTTAGACGATTTTCTTGAAAGACGTGACAGAGCCTTTGAAGAGCTTGCCGAGGCATTGCCTCCCGACAGTCCAAGGCTTATACCTGCGGCAGAGGTTTACATAAGCAAATACCTGTTCAGCAACGAAAGTCTTGACAGGCTTGCTATAGGTAATTCGGGATATGTACTGATTGAACATTCCTTTAACTGCGACTTTTCGCAGAAATATTATGACAGACTGCTGAACTTGAATTTCGACTACGGTATAAAGCCGATACTCGCCCATATTGAACGATACAGTGCCTTAATGGATGATGAGGCTTTACTTGATGATTATATCGAAGCAGGCTGTCTTGTACAGGAAAACGTCATCTCTTTTGTAAGAGGTCTCAGAGGAACAATGAAAAAGCTGATCAAATATCTTGATAGGGGAAGAATTAATTTT
>CALYNW010000117.1 GCA_945224895.1 uncultured Clostridia bacterium | reverse complement strand
GTTATCACTGCACTGAAAAAGATAGCAGGTTTTGTCAAATGAGGTATATGCGTTTGCAGAGGCACCTGTTTTTGCATATCTCGTAAAGGCGTCCAAATCCTCGCTCTCAAAGAGCTTATGCTCCAAAAAATGAGCAATGCCCTCGGGAACGGTTGTCCATTTATCGCTGTCGGAACGCTTAAAGCGTGTATCAATAGAGCCGTAATTTGTACCGAAAACCGCATAGGCAGAGGAATAATTTTCCTTAGGCATAACGTAAATTTTCAGACCTGATTTATGGTCAATTTCATAATATTTTTCGTTAAGCGCCGAAGATTTAATCTCTTTCATTATTCTGCCTCCTTTTCGGATGTAAGCTTATATACGGTATCCAAGGTCAGGAGTGATGCACATTTTTGCACCTGCTCCTTAGTTACCGAATTATTCTCCTCTACTGACATTTCTGGAGTTTTTACGATACTGTCGGTAATTTGATTTGAATACCAATTTTCAGTAATTTCAGGAGCATCGTTTACTGAAAGCAATGCATCTCTAAGGGCAAGCCTTGAAGAAGCAAGCTCCTCATCAAAATTACCCTTTTTGATTTCCTCAAGCTGATTTAAAATCTCGTTAACAGCCTTGTCCATATTTTCTTCGTTGCATCCGCATTGAATCATAATATAGCTTTTCAGTCTTGTATATCTTGCAGAGCAGTAATAGCAAAGACTCATTTTTTCTCTGACATTAGCAAAAAGCTTTGAATAGGGACCGCCGCCGAAAACATCGCAAAAAGTTCTCATTGCCGGAGCAAGAATGTCATCAGGCTTAAGATTTACACGAAAGCCTAAAACAAGCTTACCCTGCTTTACATCAATACGCTCCATCTTTTCCTTAACTTTTTTACATTCGGGAACAAATACAGCGGATGGCAGTGTCTCAAAATTTCTTTCAACTCCTGCAAAGCATTCTTTCAGATGCTGTGAAATTTTATCAAAATCGGAATTACCAACAACCGTAACAAGCACTCTTGAAGAGGACAAAATGTTTTTCCAGCCATTCAAAGCATCATCTGCCGTCAATCCATCAACCTGTGAAACAGTGCCGTACCTATTTATGCCATATGGCTCATTTTCAAACATAAGCTCCTCGGCTTTTCTGAGAACATATACTCTTTTCTCGTTCATTTCAGCGCCGATTTTTTCAATGAGTATTCTCTTTTCCGACACAACATCATCCTCATAAAAGCAACCGTTTTCATCAAATCTCGGCTGAAAAATAAGAGAGGTTAAAAGCTTAACACATTCAAATGCAATGCTTTCTCCGTCAAGGGAAAAGCGGTCATCAAGAGCAGTCACTCCGAGCTTTAATACCTGACATTCTCCCAGCTTACTGACAGACGCAGACAAAGCGGCACCGTAAAGCTCGGCAAGCCTTTTGTTAAGGCTTTTCATATCGGGATATTCCCTGCTCTTTCTTGAGAGCATTCCGACGGTCAAAGCATTTGCCGATACTTTTTCTGCCTCAAGAGGCAAAGCAAAGCTTACGGCGATTTCATTAGTCTTAAATCTGCTTGCAGGAACGCTGATTAAATCAACTCCCTGAGCAATATTTTTATTTAAAAATTCCAATTACAATTCCTCCGAATAATATATCAAATGATAATATAACATATTATTACCAAAATTTCCATATATTATTTAAAGTAACAGATAAAGCAGGGCAAGAATAAGCATATTGTCGGCTCCCTCTCTTGATAAAACAAAAATTAAAGCTAAGATTATCAGCTGTGATTTGTCGCCGTCACCGAATAAATCCAAAAGGCTTCCTTGACCGTTTTTGCTGTTCTCCGTGCCCTCTTTAAAAATTTTTTCACTTTTACGTTTTTCTTCTGTTCTGTCTGCATTTTGACGGTTGTTTTGCGGTTGGTGATTAAAGCCGTCGTTATTTTTTTTAGGCTCCTCAGACACAAAATTATTTGCCCTGTTTTGCATTTCACGTACACGTCTTTTTGCATCGTTTATATCCGATTCGGAAAAATAAGGCATTAAAACAACTCCCTTAGCAAAGGCAGTATATCAAACAGCTTTAAAATTTTCAGAGCCTGATCAGCCTTATTCTGCGTCTCGGGGCGGAGATGTGGCTTAAGGGCAAGAATAAGGTCAACATTTTTATCCTTCGTGTTATTCATCGTATCAAAAATTTTCTTTGCCTTCATAATCATATCAAAATCAATATTATCAAAGCCTAAATTTGCAGGAAGAGCATTATTATTTCCGTTATTGCTTTGCGATACCTTTTGGGTGCTGCCTTGATTTTTGTTTAGATTAGCCGTATTTTCATTTGACTGCTGATTTTCTCCACCGAGGATAGATGACGCTACGCCCTTAAGCATATTTATATCATCGTCTGTGAGGCTCGAAATTATATCGTTGATATTATTGTCCATAAATATACCGTTACCCTAATGTTACTTCATACCGAGCTTTTTCATAAGCTCCTGTGCCTGTGGACTTGAAAGAAGCTCTTTGGTTTTGTTTTCATCAGACAGAACATCCTTTAGCTGCTTTGAAACACCCTTTGACAGGTTCTGATTAATATAGTCATCAAGCCTGCCGTTATCTACCGCCTGCTTCATTTTATCAACGTCTATTCCTGATTTTGCTCCGACTTTTTTAAAAAAATCATCGGTATTTCTATTGTTCATTGCAAAAATCTCCCCTATACTGTATAATTACATCTGATACATTATATGATAAAGCGGGGAAAATATGAATGAGAATAGTAGTAATGTCAGACTCTCACAGGGCGAAGAGAAATCTGTTTGAAATTGTGGAAAAGCATATTGATACTGCCGACCTTTTTATTTTCCTTGGTGACGGCGAGGATGATTTTGACGAGGTTTTAATGCTGTATCCTAATCTTAAATACGAAAGAGTTTCGGGAAACTGCGACTGGTATTCGACATATCCGCTATATAAAGAGATAAATTTTGACGGCAAAAAAATATTCTTTTCCCACGGTCATCCGTTTCACGTAAAATTCGGCTACGGTGAAATTATCAGCGAGGCTAAAAAAAGAGGAGCAGATATATGTCTTTTCGGTCACACGCATTTGCAGTACACAGACTATGATGACGGGCTCTACGTTATGAATCCCGGCTCTGTGGCAGGCGGTGAATACGGTATGATAGATATTGTGCCTAACGGAATCGCTCTTTTACCCGAGAAATTATGATATGATTTGTTGATTTCTTACATATTTAATTATTAAATAGGACATTATTTAGATTTTCTTTGTTAATATCCACTTAAAATATATATGTTAATATTTGTTAAAATAAATTTGAGGAACAAGTATGATTACTAATCCGTATAAAGTTTTAGGAGTGCCTGACGGTGCAAGCGAAGAGGAATGCACCAAGGCATACAAAAGGCTTGCTAAAAAATATCATCCCGACCTTAATCCAAACGATAAGGAAGCAGAAAAGAAAATGGCGGAAATTAATGCCGCCTATGACCAAATCAAAAACGGTACGGCTCAAACACAGAGCTATAATCCGTATGCAAGATACTACGGTAATTCAAGGCAAAGCAGTTCTTCTGCGCCTGATTATCTTTCCTCTGCGGCACAGCTTATTAGATCAGGTCAGTATCAGCAGGCATTAAATCTTCTTAACAGCATTGAGGACAGAAACGCCCGTTGGTATTATCTTTCAGCCCTTGCAAATTTCAGCCTTGGAAACAAAGCAGCTGCCGAGGACCACATCAGAACGGCATATGCCAAGGAGCCTGATAACGCTACCTATGAGCAGGCTTACAGGAATATAATGAACGGTGTAAGCCCCACAGGAGAAAATCCCTTTTCCTCCTTTTACGGCTTCGGCACAAACACCTATGACACAAACAGGGACAACGGCAGAACGGTTTACACAAGAACATACAAGGGCGGTTGTCTTTCAAGGATACTGAAAATAATTTTAATAATAATTGCCGTAAGATTTGTTATAAGAATTATTTTTTCGCTTTTCGGCACTACCTACTACTACCGTCAGCCCTCAAGAAGCAGTCAGTATCCCACACAAAGCTATTCTCAGGAATATAATTCTCCAAGCTCCGCAGAAGATTATTTCGGCGAAAGCGACGGAGAAATAATTAATCAGTAAAATCAGGTGATAAAATGAAAAAGTTTTTTCAGAATTTAGGCTGGAAATTTCAGCAGTTAATGGTGGGAAGATACGGTATCGACAGGCTTTGGACTGTTCTTCTTGTATGCTATATGATACTGATAGTTATTGCAAATATTCTTTATCGTTTTTCAAAGATTTCTTATTATGCAATTTTTGCCCTTGCAACAGCACTTTTAATTTTTTCCGTATTCAGAGTGTTTTCAAAAAACATTGAGGCAAGAAGAAATGAAAATAATGCTTGGCTTTCATTTGCAGGAAAGATCAGGCAGAAAAATATGCTCACTAAAAACAAGTGGAAGCAGAGAAAAACCCATAAATTCGTAAAGTGCAAAAAGTGTAAGAAAGCTTTGAGACTTCCAAGGCACAAAGGAAAAATCAATGTCACCTGTCCATACTGCAATAATCAGTTTATTGTAAATACAGGCAAAAAAGAAAATTAAGCATAAAAAAT
>CALYNW010000116.1 GCA_945224895.1 uncultured Clostridia bacterium | reverse complement strand
CACTTGCGCTTCTTGTTGCAGTTCCTGCAGGAATATTCCTTGTGCTGTCATTCTTGGCACCGAAGGGAATTACAGGCACAACGCTTATGATTTATCTTGTTACCGTTGCGGTTGCCTGGGCTGTTTGCACTAATTTCGGTGACTGCGTGAACAAGGTTGCCATTGTAATGACGCCTAATATGAAGGAAAGAGATACAGTTATGTCATTTAGGGGTATCGTTTCTGCAGTCGGTAATTCGGCACCGCTTGTTGTTGAGCTCGTGCTTGCCTTTATGGTTAAGGATAAGGGACTGAGATATATCTGCGTTGCATCTCTCTGCGGTGTTTTCGGTATTATAACAATGCTTTTGGGAATGAAAACAGTTCGTGAAAGAATTACATACAGCAACGAAAAAAAGAATCCCCTTGAGGGATATATGGATGTAATTAAAAATAAATATGCGTGGACAATTATTATATCCGAGTTTTTAAAAAGCTTTAGAGGCGTATCAACCTATATGGGCATTTTCCTTGCGGAAGCACTTTTAGGACCGGGCAAATTCCTTCTTTTCGGCTTGCCCACAGGTATCGGCACTGCGGTTGGTATGCTGATAATCAATTTCCTGCTTAAAAAATTCAACTCAAAGGTGCTTTATATCGCCAGCGGTATTTACTCGGTCATTGCAAATACTGCCGCATTTGCAGTAGGCTATATTTATTTCAAAAATCCAAGCCCTGTTCTTCAGATTTTATTTGTTGCATTTCTGTTTCTTATCGGCTTACAGTTCGGTGCGTCAAATCTTCTGCCTACAATGTTTCAGGCAGATGTGCTTGAGGATATTGAGCTTAAAACAGGCAAGCGTCTTGACGCCTCACTGCCATTCGTTATCGGCATAGGCACAATGATTTCGGGCACAATAGCATCTGCCCTTGCTCCGATGATTCTTTACGGCACAAGGGTTCCGATTATAGAGTATGTACAGGCGGTGGGCGGTGTTGTACAGGAGCAAAGCCTACACACCAAGATTATGCTTTTGTTCTTCTATACCGTTGTTCACGGACTTATGATGTTCCTTGCAGGCGTTCCATTCTTCTTCTACAAGCTGACAGGACAAACAAAAGAAAATGTTCATAATGCAGTATTAGAACAGCGAGAACAGTTTGAAAATTCTAAATAAACCCACAAATAAAAAGCATCCGAAGGCTCTTCGCATTTAGCCTTCGGATGCTTTTTATATCCTACTTCTTCTTTCTTTTTATCATACGAACGATAAATGACGTAAATCCAATTAGGACAATAATACCGACTGTACCGCCTATAACAGCAGGGAGAAAGATGTTTTTATACTCATAATATCCGTGATTGGTTCTGTAAGAATTGCCTAACTTATAATCAACCAAATCATCAAATAAGAGAACCTCTGAGTCGAAGTCGGTTAAATCAGACTCGTGAAGTGTAATTGTCCTGACTCCGTGATGATTGCCGTAGCTGTAAAATCCTACACCGGGAGCTGCGATTAATTTTATGCCCTTATACTCACCTGCAAAGTCATTAACGTGGTCGTGGCCGAAAATTGCACCTAAAACATCTCCCTGCTCAACCCAGCTGTCAAACTGACCTGCATTAGCATTTGAGGGACAGGGACCTTCATTCAAATTACCGTCATAAACATATTCATCATTTACAACATAGTATTTATCGTTTCTGCTACCGTAGCCTTTAATAGCACCCTCTGTTCCCTTTTTCGCCTCGTTAAACATATCGTAAACCTCGGGAACAACAATATGCTGGAACAATAAAGACGGTATAACCTCTCCGCCGTTTTCAGCCTTTAATTCATTAGAGGTCTTTTCATACCAATTAATCTGGTCCTGATGAACATAGCCGTAGCCACCACCCTCCTCCTCAGGCGTATAAGGATTGGAGTCCATAAACCAGAGATTAAAGATATCTCTTTCACCCTTGCTGTCCTTTACTAACAGGTTGTAGTTTCCTACGCCTGTCATTTCTTCGCCCTCCACAGCAAGGCAGGTATCATATTTTTGGAAGCAGGAAAGAATAAACTCCTTAGCCTCCTCCTCGGTCATTCCGTTTTCTTCACTTGCAAGTCCTTCGTGGTCGTGATTACCAAAAACAAATGCAAAGGGAATGTTTCTATCATCTATCGCCTTTGCCACAATATCTACTGCCGCTTCGGTCTTTGCCTTGTCAACACCCTTCCACCAGCCTGCAATATTGTCGCCTGTCAGAACGATAAAATCGGGATTTGTTTTATCTATGGCAGAATTTAATAAATCTACAGTTTCCTTTTGAGGATTATTTGTATCCTGAATATCTGCTAAAACAAGGATTTTAAATTCTCCGTTCTTAAACTGTAAGGTCTGTCGGGATTTTTCAGATGCAAAAATGCTTATAGGATTCATTGTAAAAATCATAAAAACAACTGTAAGTATTGCAATTATCTTTTTCATTAGTCTATCCTCTTTCATTTAATAGCTAAAATGATATTCGTAATCAGTCCATTGATGCTCTACAAAATTGCGAATTCTGACAACAAGCTCCTTATCATAAACCTCAACCTGAAGTCCCATTCCCGTATCCTCTACATCAGACTCAACAATATCGTTTACGGATCCGAAGGACGGCACATTTATGTAGGTGATTTTTCCGTCCTCTTTTATGCCGTAATCATTTTCAAAAATGCCCATATGAAGATGTCCGGTAAAGAAGAAAATACGGTTGTCATATTTTGTCAAAAGATTTTTCAGCTCGTCGCTCTGTTCTCCTACGTGTCCCTCCTGCCAAGCATCGGAAAATACATCATTTAAAGGCCAATGGCTGAAAAGAAATACAGGATTTCCGCTTTCTGAGGCAGATTTTAATTCACCGTCAAGCCATTCAAATTGCTCGGGAGAAATGTACTGCTGAATATCAGCATCGGCGTCTGTACCCAAAATAATATAATAATATCCGTCAATAACCCTACTGTAATAAAGATTTTCAATCTGATTGTCTAAAAAAGCGTTATTGTATTTGATAAAGCGCTTTTTAAGTGTTTCATAATCATTTGAATTATAATCTCCGGTGTAAACATCATGATTGCCTGCTGCATTTAATACATTTTCGATTTTATTATATTTGTTAAGCAAGCCATAGAGCATACTTGTTTCAATCAACTGCCCGTTCATAGTGTTATCACCAAGCATAATCATTGCACGGCTCATTACCTCATTACTTGCCGTATCGCAAAAAAGCTCTCCGTAATTCTTATGCTTTTGGGAATTATTAGACTCCAAATGTCCGTCGGAAATAACCGTAAAGCTTGTTTTAAGATTATCCTTATCAATAGGCGAATAGGCAGGAACATCTCCCGAGGGAGAAAAAATGAACAATGCCAAAATTGCCGAAATCAATCTAAGAAAATATTTCATAATAATCACCGTAGCAGCAATAATTATTGCTCCTTTTTCTTTTTTATAAATTTGGGAGTTATTTTATCAACCAATTTATCTAATTTATCCCATTCCTGCTCTGCCTTGACAGAGTCCTCCTCTAAACGACTTTCCATATTATAATACATCAAATTACAGCCGCATTTGGGACAATTTGGCTTTAAGTAAAATACGCTGAGCTTTTCTCCGCATTTTGGGCATATATTATCCATTACAATTCTCCTCCGAATTCTCCTGAGATACTTCCTTTGAACGGCTTTCTCTGTGGGCTTTAATATCAGCGTGGATTGTTTCTAATTTTTTGCCCTCAAGGTCATAGAAAATAAACGGTATTAAGGAAAGCAGATTTAAAACCGCAGGAATAGCAGTAACAAGTCCCCAAAGCCAAAATCTTGTATTTATAGGTCCGTTTTCCTGCAAAACCATATCACTGCCTACCTGCTGAAGTCCGATAATAGGAATAATTGCAGTTGCCAAGGCGGTACTTAGCGAACCTGTTAATTTACTCATAAAGGTCAATAATGAGAATGTCATACCCTCATTTCTCTTATGTGTTTTCCACTCCATATAGTCAACTGTATCGCCGACCATTTTTGTGGGGATTACCATTTTAATGCTTGAAACTGCACTCGTAAAGAAGCCCTGAATTGATAAAAGCGGTACGATTACCGACGGATTGCGGTAGAATTTACATCCGCAAAGGAAAATTACTGATGTAACTACTGCCTTTAAAACTGTTACTCTTATAACTATTTGCTTTGACGTATATCTTTTTTCAAGCCAAGGAATCAGCAGATATGAGAAAAAGCCCATTACAGTTCCCGGAATACCTGCCAAAATAGAAAGGCTGGCAAAGCCTAATGACAGCTTATAATAGTACTGACTGAAAACATCTGTTAAGCCTTCAACCATGCCGAGAACATTTGAAAGTACAAGTAAAAGCAACGGCTTATTATTGAATAAAACACGGAAGCTGTCAAAAATACTTGGCTCCTTTGTGGACTGAACAACACGCTCACGTGTACAAATTCCCGACAGACTGAACAATGCCATACCGACCGTTCCTGCAAAAACACCCATAAACAGAAACACCTGCGGTAAGGTCCAGCTGATAACATCATTAGTGCTAAGGTCAATGAAAACCGGAATAAGAACACAGACTATTCCGCCGATGATGCTTGAAATAAATCTTGCCGATGTGATAGCACGT
>CALYNW010000115.1 GCA_945224895.1 uncultured Clostridia bacterium | reverse complement strand
GCTTTACTTTTTGCTCCTGTTAATTTCGGACAGAAGGGTAATTTTATATACGCAATAGTTGCTTATATTCTTTATTATACTGTTTATACCGCACTTGATATCCCTTATCAGGGATTAACACCGTTAGTATTCCCTGAGGATAAAAAGCGTGTTAAGGCTGTATCGTTCAGTAATATTATCGGCTCCCTCGGTACAGTGTTGCCGTCAATCCTTTTCTTTACTGTAGCAGGCTTTTGGGGCAGAGATAATCAGAAGCAGGGCTATTTCGGTGCCGCAATTATTTTCGGTGCAATGGCAGCAATTCCTATGTTTATTTCTTTTTTCGGTATCAAGGAAAAGGTTTATATTCCTCCGAAAAAGGATAAATATATTGACGGACTTAAGGTCGTATTTAAAGATAAAAAATTCATATGTCTTGTAATTGCCGCCTTTTTCTCATCACTTGTTAATCTCGGTGCAATGTTTTTGCCTTATTTTGCAAAGTGGAACTGTGCAGGTGTTATTCCTATTGATGATTTGTGCAACTGGATTTATAACACCTTCGGTATTTCAATTCAGCTTACAAGTGAGGGACTTTTGACACCGCTTCTTCAGGTCGGCAGTGGTGCTTCATATATGCTTTCAATGGCACTTGTTCCTTTATTCCTTAAGAAGATGGATAAGAAAACACTTTGGATTGGCGTTTCATTATTTGGTATTGCAGCTGATATTCTTTGCTTTGTTATCGGTATTTGGGTTGTTCCTTACAATACTGTTGCAGGTGCAGTTGTTTATACAATTTTAAGATTCTTTACAAACTTCCCTGTAGGCATTATGACAGTTCTTCTTATTGCAATGTTCTCCGATGTTGTTGATGACCTTGAAATGAGAACAGGCAAAAGACTTGAGGGAACAGTGTTTTCATTTAGAAGCCTTGTAGGAAAAATCTCTTATGCAATATTCAATGTAGTAATGCTTAATGTTGTTGATAAGTTCGGATATAATGCAGAGCTTATGTCAAAGATTACAGACAATCTTGCAAAGCCGCTTATCGAAAGCACTACAAAGGCAACTGTTATAGGAGATGTAAACTATACTACTCTGCTTAATGTTATATTCTTTATGCTTACCGCACTTGGCGCTATCGGACTTCTTCTTCAGGCTATTCCTATGTTCTTCTACAAATTTGACGAAAAGGCTCAGGAAAAAAAGCTTAAGGTGTTCCGTGAGGAAAAAGAAAAGCGTGAAATCGAAGAATTAAACAAGCTTGCCGCTGAACAGGGGAAACAATAAATGAGTAAAGGAAAGAAAATTACCGTGACTATTATTTCGATTATTCTTGCTATATGTATTGCTTTAGCTGTTCTTTACTGCTTTGCAGACTGTATATTAATGGGAAATACAAAAACAGAGGAATTTGATACCGGTAGCTCTTCTTTTAAAGTTGGAGTAATTTCAGATACTCAGCTTCCGCCTACTGAGGAGGCTTTCAGTGATGATAACCTATATTATAATAATCTGAAAAAAGCCCTTAACATAATGAAAAACAATGATGCTGATATGATTTTATTTGCCGGTGATATCGGTGACCTCGGTACATACTTTGCATTTGAAACTTATCAAAAAGCTATTGACGAAGTTTACGGAAATGACAGACCGATTATTCAAACAATTATGGGTAACCACGATTTTTGGAATAAAGATGCAAAAACTGCTATAAACCATATTAAAGCTTTTAAAAAGGTGATGGGCGTTTCACCCTGGACCCATTATGTTGTAAACGGATATCATTTCATAGGCGCATCACCGAACTGCGGAAGTATGACTGCCGGTTATAGATTGACATCAAGATGGCTTGAACGAGAGCTTAAAAAGGCAAGCAAGGATTCAGACGGAAAGCCGATTTTTGTAATAACACATAATCAGCCTTATGATACCTGTTATGGCAGTGATGAATGGGGAGACAAAACTCTTAATGATACTTTTGAAAAATACCCTAATGTTGTAAATTTCAGCGGTCACAGTCATTATTCTGTTTTGGATGAACGTTCAATTTGGCAGGGCGAATATACTGTTATGAGCACACAATCACTTTCATATACCGAACTTGAAACGGGAAAAGAAAACGGTACAATACCACCGAATGCCGATGTTACTCCTATGGGATATATTATGGAGTTTTCAGATAACAGCATTGATATTCACAGATTTAATTTTGCTGACGGAGATTTTGGCTATGAAGAAAAAAGTGATATGCTTTGGTCTCTTTCTCTCCCATATGAGAATGACGGTAAATATTCCTTTGACAGCAGAAAGGCTTTAAATACTGCTCCTGTTATGACAGATACCAATGCGGTTGCAAATATCAGCGGAGAAGATGTAATTTTGTCCTTTAAAGCAGGAAAGGACGATGATTTCGTACATTCATATAAGGTTGTATTTGACGGTAAGGAAGCCAAATATTTCTTTAGTGATTTCTATAACGGCATTGATAATATGAGTGAAGAAGTTACCCTACAGCTTAAAGCCTCCGAGGGTAAGCACAAATATGAAATTTACGCTGTTGACAGCTGGGGTGCAGAAAGCAAGGAATGTGCCACAGCCCTAATGTAATTGCGGAGATATTTGAATTATGAAAAAAGTTATTATTGTATCAAAAACCCATCTTGATTTGGGCTTTACAGATTATGCGGAAAACATAAGAAGAAAATATATTGACAAATTTATTCCGAGTGCAATATCCTTGGCACAAGAGATAAATACCACCAATAAAAAATCCTTTATTTGGACTACAGGCTCTTGGATAATTAAAGAGGCTCTTGAAAACGGAACTGAAATTCAGAGAAAAAATCTTGAAGATGCCTTAAAAAGAGGTGATATTGTCCCTCACGGACTGCCTTTTACTACTCATTCAGAGCTTTTTGATGAAGATACATTTGATTTTGGCTTATCTATAGTGGATAGACTTGACGATATCAGAGGAAAAAAGACTGTTTCTGCTAAGATGACTGACGTTCCCGGACATACACAGGGTATTGTTCCGTTACTTGCTAAGCACGGTATAAAGCTACTCCATATAGGTGTAAACGGAGTATCTGCTGTTCCGGAGGTTCCCGAATGCTTTTTGTGGAAATGTAACGGTGCTGAGGTTATTGTAGTCTATTCGGGAGATTACGGCGGAGCATTTAAAAGTGAGTTTGCCGATGAGGTTTTGTATTTTGACCATACTCTTGATAATCACGGTGCTCCTGCTCCTGATAAGGTTCTGAGTAAGCTTGCTAAAATTCAAAAGGAGTATCCGGGATATGAGGTTTCGGCAGGTACTCTTGATGAGTTTGCCGAGATTATCTGGAATTTCAGGGATAAGCTTCCTGTATTTGAGGGAGAAATAGGCGATACCTGGATTCACGGCAGTGCATCTGACCCGTATAAGTCTGCTTCGCTCAGACGTTTAATGAGGCTTAAAAGTAAGTGGCTTTCCAACGGAACAATGACTCGTGACAGTGAGGAATATAAAGATTTTTCAGATGCGTTACTGTGCATAGGCGAGCACACCTGCGGAATGGACAGTAAAATGTACTTTGCGGATTATGAGAATTATCTTAAGCCTGATTTTCAAAAAGCACGTGAAACAGATAATATCAAAATTAGGCATCTTTTCCGTAATTTCCCGCATAATTTGCTCACAGCAATCAGCAGATGTACAGGTGCGTACAATAAAGGCTCATACAGAGTTATTGAAAAAAGCTGGCAGGAACAAAGAGAATATATAGATAAAGCTGTTTCCGCTTTAAATGCTGAGCATAAAGCAGAGGCAAAAAAACAGCTTGCTCTGTTAAGACCTACAGATATGAAGGTGCTGTCATCTGACAAAACAGATGAAAAAGAGTTTGAAATTTGCGGATATAAAATGTCGCTTAACGAATACGGCGGAATTGAAGCCTTGTCGTATAACGGTGATGAAATTATCCGATGTAACGGTAAGGCGCTTATTGAATACCGTTCCTATAGCGACTCTGACTATGATTACTGGTTTAAGCATTATTCACGCAATATGGATATTAATTTCGGTTGGGGATTTCCTGATTTCGGAAGACCGCTTTTGAAATATGAAAGAGGTAAATATCCTGTTGGAAGATTTTTCTATAAAATGAGCGGCTATGACGTTCAAAAAATGAAGGACAGTATCTGTATTACCGTAGACCTTAAATGTGACAGGAAAATTTGTGATGAACTTGGCGCTCCAAGATATTTTCAGATTGTGTATACCCTTGGAGAAAACGGTCTTAGCTTTGATGTTTCTTGGTTTGGAAAGGATGCCAACAGACTTACTGAAGCAATTTTTCTTCATCTTTTTCCTGTGGGTGATGAACTTAAGCTTATAAAGGTCGGCTCTGAGATTGATTATAAATCAACTGCATCTATGGGCGGCAAGAATTTAAGTGCTGTTGAAAAAAGTATTTTAAAAACTGATTCGGGTGCTTACAGTTTTATAAATTATGACTGTCCGCTTATATCTATTGGAAGAGGAAAAATCCTTGAGTATGACAATATAATTGAGGATATTAATAAAGACGGAATATCATATGTTCTTTACAACAATGTTTGGGGAACTAATTTCCCGCTTTGGTATGAAGAAAACGCAATGTTCTCCATCTGTCTCTTATACACATCTGACGCTGCCGACGATCTTACGCGTGT
>CALYNW010000114.1 GCA_945224895.1 uncultured Clostridia bacterium | reverse complement strand
AAGGGAGTTAGCCTCAAACACACAAAGCAGAGAAAGACGAATATCGTTGGAGCATTACTTCAGCTTAGCGCGACACCAATGAGTATATTATGAACGCTGACTTGAGAGATTTACTGGGTGTTTCATCAGCAACCGCTAATCGAATTCTATCAGGGCTCGTTAATGACGGTAAGCTGTTAAAAATACGAGTAGGCAAAACATGGGCATATTCAAAAAGTTAATAGGTGTTTAACGACCACTTGTTGACCATTTATGAACGGAAAAGGGGATAAATAGAGAGTGCCAAATAAAAAAACAGTCATTTCTAACTATAAAAGAAATGGCTGTTTTTCATTGGTTTTTGTGTATTTTATTTTCCTAGGGCTTTTTCGTAATCAATAGGCCGTCAGTTCAAGTCTGATCACCAGCTCCATTACTGCGTAGGGCATCGTGTCTTACGCAGTTTTTTATGTCCATTTGCTTAGCTTTCTTAGTGAAGGTAAAATAATGTTTTTCTAAAACCTGAACTATTGACTGTTGTTAACAATTTTTTCTTGTGCTAAAATGAAATAAACGGAGGCGATATAAATGTGGATAGCAGCTGCTGTGCTTTCTGCGTTTTTTGCAGGCATAACTTCAATTTTGGCAAAATGCGGAATCAGAAAAACAGATTCCGATGTGGCAACGGCAATACGAACTGCTGTTGTTTTGGCTTTCTCTTTTATTATGACAATTATTGTCGGCTCAATAGGAGAAATAGGTCAGATAAGTAATAAGTCATTTTTGTTTCTTATCCTTTCGGGAGTTGCAACAGGTGCCTCGTGGATATGTTATTTTAAGGCTCTTTCAATGGGAGATGTAAACAAGGTTGTGCCTATTGACAAGTCAAGCACGATTTTATCTGTTTTGCTTGCAATAGTCATTTTCAATGAAACGAATAACCTTGCAGTAAAGCTGATAGGTACGGCGCTTCTCGGTGTAGGTATATTTCTTATGGTCGAAAAGAAGAAATCAACCGTCACAGAGGAAAATAAAAGCTGGGCTGTCTATGCTGTTTTATCTGCCGTGTTTGCCGCTTTAACTTCAATTCTCGCAAAAATCGGAATTGACGATGTAGAGTCAAATCTCGGTACTATGGTAAGAACCTGTGTTGTGCTTATAATGGCGTGGTTTATTGTTTTTGCAAAGGGAAAGAGAAGGCAGATAAAAAGCATTGATAAAAAGGAGCTTGCCTTTATATGCCTCTCGGGAATTGCAACAGGTGCCTCATGGCTATGCTACTATTATGCAATACAAAAGGGTATTGTAAGCGTAGCGGTGCCCATTGATAAAATGAGTATAATTGTTTCAATAACATTTTCATACATAGTTTTTAAAGAAAAGCTGACTAAAAAAGCCTTTTTAGGTTTGTGCTTAATGATTGCGGGAACCTTACTTATGACAATTTTTGCCTGATTTATTTTACATAATTGAAAGAAATGTAAATTAACTTTGCCGTTTTCAGTCTTATATAAAGATTTAACGGATATTCGCTAAAAAAAGTTTGTGTTTTGTGAAAAATAATTGTATAATGAACATAGTTTTGTGTCTTTAAATTTTTGTATCGGGAGAAAAAATGGGAAAGTTTAATTTTGATTACAGTCAGACAATGATGATGAAAATTGATATCGGCGTTCCTGATAAAAAGCTCAGAAGTAAGATTTTTAATAAATTTAACGATGTGCTTGATAAGGTAAAAATTATTGACAATCTTACCTTTGGTGCACCTAAAATTATGTATCTTGTGGGCTGGCAGTACAGAGGACACGATGACAAATACCCTTCGTTTTTTAACGTAAACAGAGGTGCAGTTCCTGTTTACGGTGATTCTCCCCACCACAGCTTGATTAGTCTTATGGATGAGGCGAAGAATTATAATACTTCAATTTCACTTCATATAAATCTGTCAGACGCTTATGAAAACAGCCCCCTTTGGCAGGAATACTGCAATAAGAATTTAATCCTCCGTGATAAAAAGGGAAGGCTTGTTGTTACCGGAAATTATAACGGGCTTAACGCTTATCACGTCAGAGCAAAGGCTGAATATGAATCCGGAAATTTCCAAAAGCGTGCAGATGCCGTCATTTCAATGTTTCAGCTTGATAAACAGAAAACAGTTCATGTTGACGCTTTTTTTGTCAGAAAGGGCTTGGAGACAAATATCCCCGAGGAAAAGAAATACCGCAGGAAGATGATTGAATATTTCATCGACAGAGGTGTTGATGTAACAACCGAATTCATCTACCGAGAAAGAAACAGCGGCTTCAGAAGTTTGTGGGGCAAAAGTGATATTATAGGACTTGTGCCTGCCGTATGGAATCTGAGAATGAGTCAGTATGATTATTTTCGCTATCCTCCTACTGTTCTTGCAGGGGGAGAGCTTTGTATGGATATTCAGGCGGATAAGGATTTGCAGTATCTGTTTTACGGCAATGCCCATTGCGAGGAATGCTTTAACAAAAAGGAATGGACAGAGGATTTCATACGTGAATTTTCTCTGAAAACAGTTCCGTATTTTTTCCTGAATAAAAGAAAGCTTCAGCGTATAAGCGGTATCGGAAAGGGCAGGGTTGCCCATTTTGACGATGGTGTCGAAGCAAGCATTAAGGATAAAAAAATAACGCAAAACGGAATTGTATTAAAGGAAGGGGAAACCCTTTGTATTCCGATTACGTGGAAGGATAATACATATTACGCCTTTTCAGGCGAAGGAAAGAGTTGTACATTTACAGTTCCGAATGGCAGAGCTTTTGTATATGAACTAAAGAAGCAGGGAAGAGTTCTTTTGTTTGAAAAGGAAATTACAAAGAGCAGAATTACTCTTGATATGAAAAAGAACAGAGGATATATAATAAGAGAGGATAAAATATGAAAAAAATATTCTCGCTGTTTATGGCGATTGTTATGGTATTCAGCGTATTAACCGCAACAGCCTTTACTGCAAACGCAAACACAATGTCAACCGCTGTTCCTGTTTCGGAAAATCAGGTGTACAGCACATCTGTCTGTGGGACAGTTGATGATAATTTTAAAAGCTGGGTGCGATTTGATTGCACACAATCGGATTATTATGAATTCACCTGTACGGGGTTGACTGCTCCTGACGGAGCCATGCAAATTACGGTTTATGATTCATTGAATAATATCGTTAATCTTGCAGTAAATACTACAGGTGCAAATTCCTTTTCAGCCGTTACTTATCTTAATGCAGGGAACAGCTACTATTTCTGTGTAGAAATAAGCGGCTCTCTTTACAATTTTGATGTTACGATAAAGCGTCATTCTCATATGTTTACAAGAAGTCAGTATTATAAGGCTGTGGCTGACGATGACGAGGCAAACAGGCGACATGGCTTTACGAAAACCACCTGCCCTTCCTGCGGTGAATATTCTGATACATATGTTTGTGTATATCCTGTAGCAATAGCTTTATCAAAGTCAAAATTCACCTGTGACGGAGCTGAAAAATATCCTGCCGTAACAGTTTACGACTTAAATGCGAACATTGTTCCTGCAAGCGAATATACCGTTTCCTATGAGGATAATATTCTTCCGGGCAAGGCATTTGTAACCGTTACATTTAATTCAAACCTGTATGACGGCGAAATGACAAAGTCATTCTACATCAACCCTAAAAAGCAGTCGATTACATATTTAAACTCAAAAAAGTCAAAAGAAATTACAGTAAAATGGACTAAGGATAATGATGCAAGCGGATATGAGCTTCAGTACAGTACCTCGCCGAAGTTTTATAAAAGTAAGACAAAGACCATTGATGTTACAAAGAAAACCGCAGTATCAAAAACGATACAAAATTTAAAGGGTAATAAAAAATATTATGTCCGTGTACGTTCATATAAGACGGTTGGTTCTGAAAGATTATATGGTGTCTGGGGCGCAATGGCAGGTAAAAAATACATTAAAACGAAAAAATAATATACAAAAAGGAGAATTCATTTCTCCTTTTTGTATATTTTGTAAACAATGTACAAATCGCTTTGACAAGCATATAATCTTGTGATATTGTATATTTAGTTTAATAATTAATAATCGGAGATGTGTAGCTATGAAGAAATTTTTAAGTCTGTTAATGGCAATTACCGTTGTTGTCAGCAGTTTGTCAATGACCTTTTCGGTGTCGGCAGCCGATTTGGGACAAATTAAAAATGAAATTACAGACAGTTCAGTTGAGCTTCCCTGCGACAGTCAGTGGAAGGAATTTGCAGGAAATACGCAATCGGTAAGAGATTTTTATAAAATTACCGTTAATGCAACAGGCAAGCTGAATTTAAAAATTCAGGCATACGATTCATTAGAGGCAACATTATCTAATGCTGAATTTACAAGGGAATATTTTACTGCTTATGCTGTTCCTGCACAAAATCCCGAAACAGTAATAAGAAATCAGGTTATTCAGGCAGGTACTTATTATCTATCCGTAAAATGCGACGGTAAGTATAAAATTAATGCCACCTTCGGCGGTAACTGCTATGAAAATCCTCAGGTGCTCAAGTCGGATACAGAGGTTACAGGCTCAAGAACAGAGACTGAAGGCGGCTGGTGGTATAAGCTCAGTATTCCTTCAGACGGTATATATATTTTCAGCGCTACCGCATACGGAAATGCCGATTTCAGAATATATAACAGTAACTTAACTGCCTCAGTTG
>CALYNW010000113.1 GCA_945224895.1 uncultured Clostridia bacterium | reverse complement strand
TGTAGAATTACCCTTGTCCTTAAACTCGGCGTAGACCCCAATAAGTTTATGTCTAAGCTTTATAAAACCACTCCGCTTCAGGATTCCTTTAGCTGTAATTTTAATGTTCTTATCAAGGGCAGACCGATGGTTTTGGGAGTTAGAGGTATACTTCTTGAGTGGATAGATTTCCGTCTTGAATGTATAAGAAGAAGACTGAATTTCAGTCTTGATAAAAAGAGAAAGCAGCTTCATCTTCTTAAGGGACTTTCTAAAATTCTCCTTGATATCGACAAGGCAATTAAGATTGTTAGGGAAACCGAAAGCGAAGCAGAGGTTGTTCCTAATCTTATGATAGGCTTCGGAATTGATGAGGTTCAGGCAGAATATGTTGCCGAAATCAAGCTTCGTCATTTAAACCGTGAATATATTCTTAAAAGAATTAAGGATATTGAACAGCTTGAAAACGATATTGCTGATTTAGAGGCAACACTTTCAAGCAAAAATAAGATGAAGAAAATCATCATTTCCGAGCTTGATAATGTTGCCAAGAAATATGATACGGGAAGAAAGAGTGAAATTCTCTATGACGTAACCGAGGATGTTGAAGAGGTCGCTGTTGAGGTTGCCGATTATCCCGTAACACTGTTTCTGTCCGAGCACGGCTATCTTAAGAAAATTAAGACTGCAAATCTTCGTATGAGCGGTGAACAGAAAATCAAAGAGGGCGACAGGATGCTCCCTGAAATTGAGTGTTCAAATAAAGACGAACTCCTGTTTTTCACTAATCTTCAACAGGTTTATAAGTCAAGGGTTGATGATTTTATTGACACTAAAGCCTCTGTACTCGGTGAATTTGTGCCCTCAAAGCTTGAAATGTCCGAGGGTGAGCAGGTAGTTTATATGGCTGTACTCAGCGAATACACGGGCTATATGATTTTCGCTTTTGAAAACGGTAAGCTTGCTAAGGTCGATATTTCTGCTTACGCTACAAAAACAAACAGGAAAAAGCTTATTAATGCATACAGCAATAAATCTCCGCTTGCTCAGGCAATTTATCTTAAAGAAGATACGGAAATTGTATTATGCTCTTCGGCAGGAAGAATGTTACTTGTAAATACAGGAGCCATTCTTCCCAAGACAACAAAGGATACTCTGGGTATTTCTGCAATGAAGCTTAAAAAGAATCAAACTGTTACTTCACTTCACATTTACAGTGAGGGAGAGTTTGAAAAAGCCTGGAGGTTCAGAGCTAAAAATCTTCCTGCCGCAGGTGCATTACCCGGAGAGGCAGATATTGCGGAGCAGATGACTTTTTAATTATTAAAAAAAACACTTGCAATATTAAAACTATTGTGCTATAATCCATTAGTAATTTATCATAGACGGAGGAGACATTATGCTCTGGTATCATTATGTATTTGGTGCTGTATTAATCGTTGCATCAATTATTATAACAATCGTTGTACTTATGCAGGAGGGTCGTTCCCAGAACCTTTCAGGTGCTATTGCCGGCGGTGCTGAGACCTTCCTTGGAAAATCAAAGGGCAGAACAATAGAGGCTAAGCTCGAAAGAATTACTAAGTGGTTGATCGTCTTTTTCTTTGTTATTGTTCTTGCCGCATTTCTTATTTTCCTTTTCATAGGATAAGAATTTTATGATTAACCTTGCTTTACAGCAAGGTTAATTTTTTTTGAGAAAAGCGGTGAATTTATGAATTATATTATATTTGACCTTGAATGGAATAATGCGTATAACTATAAAACTAAAAAGGGTATAAATGAGATTATAGAAATCGGTGCTGTAAAATTAAACTCAAATCTTGAGATAATTGATAGCTTTAAACAGCTGATTAAGCCGCAGATTTCAAAAAAGCTTCAAAGCAGATTTAAAAATCTTACCAACATTACTGCCGAGGAAATAAAGGAAAACGGTATTAGCTTTGATAAGGCTTTTTCTGATTTTGCTGCCTGGAGCAGGGGAGAAGGCAATGTTTTTCTCAGCTGGTCAAAAAGTGATTTGCACACGTTAATCTCAAATTTTAAAAAATTTAAGGGCACATCAAATATTGATTTTATCGGTAAATATGCCGATGCCCAGCAATATTGTATGAGCTTCATTGATGTTCAGGGAAATAATCAAATCAGCCTTTCAAATTGTGCAGAAATTTTTAATATAAGTGCGGAGGATATTAATTATCACAGAGCTTTAGAGGACTGTATTGTTACTGCTTACTGTTTTAAAAAGGTGTTTACTAAAGAAACTTTTTCAAATTTTGTTTATGACTGCTCACCTGAATATTTTGAGAGACTGATTTATAAACCGTTTTTCATAAGCAAAAAGGTATATGGCGATTTTAATATTGATGAGGTTGAGCTTTACTGCCCCAAGTGTAATAAAAGAGTTAAGACTATAAAAGATTATGAATTTGCAAATAATACCTTTAAAAATGTGGGAATTTGTACAGGCTGTGGCAAAAAGTTTTGGGTAAATGTCAGAGCAAAGCAAAATTTTGATAACGTCAGCATATCAAGAAGATTAATTGAAATCAACCGAAAAAAAGCATCTCGTATTTGTTAAAATATATTTGTTACAAATGTTTACAAATTTGCTCTTTATTTATTATATATTTTGTAATATAATATCTTTGAGATTTTTTATGACGGAGGTACGCATATGGCATCAAAGGATTATGACGATTTACTCAATTCTTTTATGAACAATTCGCAGAAGGCGTATAATGAAGATGTTAATACCCGTGAAGAAAATGCAAAAAAGCTTCCGGCGTCATATGATATTCCGGACTCCTCAGATAAAAAAAGCAAGAAAATTCAGAGGGGAAGAAATATAGAAAAAGAGCTTGAGGCTAAAAATAAAAGAAAAAAAAGAAACAGTCCTAAAACGCCGGGACAAAAGGCAGGAAGCACTATTGGAAAAATATTGCTTGGTATGATTATGGTTATCGGTGTTGTTGGTATTGTTTGTTTTTCAGTCATAGCTATATACGGATATACTGTTGTTTACGGTGATCCTGTGTTTGATTTAACCGAGCAGGCTCTTTCTCAGAATCAAACATCATTTATCTACGGCTATGACGGTGATAAGATTGTTAAAATAACAAGCCTTCACGGTGAAGAAAATCGTATTTGGGTGAACCTTGAGGATATGAGCGAATATTTACCTGAGGCATTTATCTCCATTGAGGATAAACGTTTTAAAAAACATCACGGCGTTGACTGGATAAGAACTATAGGTGTATTTGTTAAGCAAAACAATCAGGGCGGTTCAACTATTACGCAACAGCTTATTAAAAACCTAACTGATGATAACAAGGTAACATACATCAGAAAATTTAACGAAATTCTCAAGGCTTTAAATCTTGAAAGAAACTACAGCAAGGATGAAATCCTTGAGGCATACCTGAATACTATTTACCTTTCAAACGGCTGTTATGGTGTAAAAACCGCTGCTGAGAAATATTACGGAAAAGAGGTTTCTGATTTAAATGCAGCAGAATGTGCCGCAATCGCCGCAATAACTCAGTACCCGAGTAAGTATGACCCTCTTTATAATACCGAAAATAACAGAGAAAGACAGCTTAATGTGCTTTTTGCTATGAAGGACAGTGGCTATCTCAGTGAAAGTGAATATAACGATGCGAAGGCATATGAAATGATATTCACTAACAGTGAAAATTATAAGGGCTCTCAGATTAAAGAGGAAAATAAATCTCAGCAGAATAACGATACTACAAGCTATTATGTGGACTATGTAATAACAACAGTTCAGGAAGACCTAATCAAAATGGGCTACACAAGCAGAAAAGCTCATGATATGGTTTACGGCGGAGGATTGAAAATTTATACCGCTATTGATTTCGATGTTCAGGACGCACTTGAAGATGTTTATGAGAATTACAAGAGAATGCCTGATGAAACAGTTCAGGGTGCAATGTGTGTTATGGATTACCAAGGCAGAGTAATGGGAATTGTAGGCGGTACGGGCAAGAAAAAGAAGGCACTTTCTCTTAACCGTGCAACTCAGTCCAAGAGACCTCCGGGCTCAACAATTAAGCCTTTATCTGTATATGCACCTGCTATTGAAAAAACTCTTGAGGACGACGATACTAATATTTACTGGTCAACCATTCAGCAGGACAGTCCGTCAAGAACTGTTGAGGGCAAGCCTTGGCCCGTAAATGAGGGCGGTAGTTATTCTTCACGAAACGTTTCAATTCAGTACGGTCTTTCACGTTCTCTTAATACAATTTCAGCAAGAACTCTTGATAAAATCGGAATTGACTATTCATATGATTTTATTACCGAGAATTTCCATATTTCAACTCTTGACAGCGTTCGAGATGCTGATTACGGTCCTCTTGCCATCGGTTCACTTACTAACGGTGCAACTGTTCTTGAAATGACTGCGGCTTATGCGTCATTCGGAAACGGCGGATACTATTATGAACCCTACTGCTATTATAAAATTGAGGATAGTATGGGTAATGTAGTTATAAGCAAGGAGCCTGAAAAGACTAAGACAGAAGCATTGTCCGAAAATAATTCTTGGGTTATGAACAAGCTTTTGCAGACTGACGTAACAGATGCCGCACATATTGCTACGGCACGAAATTACGGCGTTTCAGGATTTTAGACCTTTGCAAAAACAGGTACGACGAGTGACGATAAGGACCGTTGGTTTGTCGGCGGAACACCTT
>CALYNW010000112.1 GCA_945224895.1 uncultured Clostridia bacterium | reverse complement strand
GATCTACACGCGTAAGATCGTCGGCAGCGGCAGATGTGTATAAGAGACAGGACAATGACATCATCGTCACTAATGCTGAAAAGTGACATACTGCTGTCAAATTGACAGTCGCTTTCAGGCTGTATTTCAACAGTTCTGAGAGGATTGGTAAACAATATGTTTTGCTTTTGAGTCCCGTTTTCAAATCCGTTTTTGTGTGAATAAACTGCAAAGCTGAACATATTTCTGCCAAGGTCCTGTAAATCCTGTCTTGCATCCTTAGTAAATGCTCCGGCAGGAGTGTGGATACAGGTAAGTCTAAGAGTGTTGTCGGTAGGCTTATCCCATCCGTGCTTACTGTCGGAAAGAACTGAAACACCGAAATCTTCGTTTCTGTCTGTAATATCAGCCCAGTGCTGTGCAGGAACCTCGTAAAGATTTTCCGTATTATTTCCTCTGTTTATTACGCCCAAGCCTAAATCGTAGGTTGCGTATTCATTTGAAGAAGCAAGTGGGAAGGTTGCCTTGAGCATAGTTCTCCTTGTTCTCCAGTCAACCATATTATATACTTCAACATATTCCGAGGTAGGAGTAAGAGAAACAATTTGCGTGATTGTGGAGTAGTCAGCCTCTCTTGTAATCCTTATTGAAATTCTTGCGGCACCGTTTTCGTAAATTTCAAATTTCGGAGTGTTTGCGTAGCAGTAGGGCTCTTTGTCGATATCCTCTTTTCTCATTTCCCATGAGGGATAGGAAAGCTCTCCCGTGTCGTGAAGCAAAGCCATTTTAATAGGGGAGGTAATAATATCTTTTCCAAGCTCTTTATCGTAAAGCTTAGCAATATCTCCATTCCTGTTGAACACAATCCTAAACTTGTAATTTTCAAGTGAATGATTAGTCAGCTTCAAGCCGGTATCCTTTGAGTAAGGAGCCTCGGCAACACCTACCGAATAAACCTTACATTCGTATGGCTTCATCTCCGCCTGAAATACAATGTCAAGCTCCTTTTGCTTTTTGGCAGCTACCTGACTGGGAACCTCTTTACCGCTTGCGTCTGTAACTTTAACGTAAAAGGCATTCTTTTTCAGCAGAACCTTTGCTTTAACGCTTTCGCATCTTGCGTATTGAGTGGGGTTAAATACCACAAGGGCTACATCATTCCTGTCAATCCAAGAGGTGTCAAGTCCCTTTGAAAGGGCAGTTGCGGCGCCTGAAAATTCAGACCTAAATTGTGAAATTGAATTATAGTAATCGTTCCAGCTTTCGTTATAAACCTCCATAGTTGAGGTTCCTGTTATGTCGTCGTGGAACTGATGCTTTATAGTGTTTTTCCAAGCATTTCTTAGGTTTTCTTTCGGATATTCATAAAGACCGTTGTAGTGTGCAAGACAGCAAAACGGCTCGGCCAAATCAGCAGTCTGCTCCGCCTGAAAATCAAGCCTTTTGCTCATGCATCTTGATGTGTAACAGCCTGCGCCGTGGCTTGTCATAAGAAGCTCATTATCCCAAATGGGAAGCTGATTTTTTTCTTCCTTTGAAAGCTTGTCAAGATTCTTGAAGATTTCGTCACTTGTTGCTGAAATAACATCAAAATCCTCATTATCGTTAGTCTTTACGCTTTCATTTACAGCCTCAACGCTTTCCTCTGTGGGAGCACCGCCCCAGTCACCTGTGCCGTAAAGGTGATTTGCCCAAGGAAGATTTGCTTTTGAGGCATTGTCTGCAATTCTGTCAATTACGCTGACATCTGCCCTGATATCACCGCTGAATTTATATCTGTAGGATTTTGCATTCAGGCAGGTGTAGGCGCATTTTCCGTCGGGACCTCTCCAAATTCCGAGGTCAAAGGGCAAACCGTAGGCACTGCCCCAGGAAAGCTTTTGAGTAGTAAAGCCCTTAAGTCCTGCATTGCTTATAACAGACGGTAAAGCAAGACCGAAGCCAAAGCAGTCGGGAAGAAATAAATCCTCTGATTTTTTGCCGAGCTTTTCCTTAAAATAATTGTTGCCGATAAGAATGTTTCTGAAAAGTGCCTCGGGAGAGGGAATGTTTACGTCTCCGTTCTCATAAGCGGAGCCTGATACACACCATCTGTCCTCGTCGGCATATTGCTTTATTATCTCAAATGCCTTAGGGTAAAATTCCTCAATGAGCTCATATCTGTAAGCACCCTCAAAATTAAAACGGTAATTCGGGTACTTTTCAAGCAAATCAAAGTTTTTTGTTAAAGTGTCGGGTATGAATTTTTCAACCGTGTCGGCAATGCTCCATCTCCAAACAGTATCAAGATGTGAGGTTGCCACAACAAAAGCCTTTTTCTTTTCCATTTAAAAACCCCGTAAGTAAATTATTTTTCTATAATTTCGTATGTGAACTCATACTTTTCCTGAAGAGCCTTAACCTTGTCCTCGTTGTCCTCAATAAATGTTTCGGTGTAAACGCTTTTACCGTCAACGCTGTAATCCTTAACTATCTGGTTGAGAGCCTCCCAAGCCTCTGCCTCCTGAGGATAACCGTCCTCAAATTTGATAAGAAATTCTCTGTGTTTTGGAAGTATAACCTTCATACATATATCTCCTTTGTTTTTGATTACGTATATTATATATATAAAAAGTAACTATTGCAACAGTAATTTTGCTTTATTTATTAAAACCTCTTCTGCATTTGCCATTGCATATTCGGCAGATATGAACTTATCTGTAAGGCTTATCATTTTGTCACCGAGCCTTACATTATCAATTTTACCGCTGATAACATAGCACCTTTTACCATACTTTTTGCATATTTCACTTATTTTAAACGGTAGCTTTCCCATAAGCGTTTGACGGTCTGTTTTTCCTTCGCCTGTAATTACCAAATCAGCCTGCATAATTTTTTCTTCAAGGGAGCAGGCTTCTGAAAGAATATCAAATCCGCTTTTGATTTTTCCACCGTATACTGAGTATAAGCCTCCGCAAATACCGCCTGCGGCTCCTGCACCTTTAATATTTGAAACGTCACGCGGGAGAAATGCATTCAGCATTTTTAATCCATTATCAAGCTTTATAACATCGTTTTTGTCGGCACCCTTTTGAGGAGCAAAAACATATGCGGCTCCATTTTTGCCAAAGAACACATTATCAACATCGCAGGCGAATGTAAAGTTAATATCCTTTACGAGTTGGGTGAAGCCTGCACCGTAAATATTCTCCAAATCCTTACCCTTGGGATAAGGTATTTCTTCTCCGTTTATGTCCCTGAAAACAACTCCGAGAGCAGATAATGCACCTGCTCCGCCGTCACAGCATCCACTGCCTCCAAGTCCAAGTACAATGTTATGAAAACCCTTTTGTATAGCCGTTTTTATCAATTCTCCCGTACCGTAGGATGTGGCATTCATAACATCCTTTTTCTTCTGTAAACCGCTGGCACAGGCGCTTTCAATTATTGCCGTATCACCGTATGTAAATATCTTCCCCTTAATGTGCCTGCCGTATATGTCAGTGCAACTACTGTAAAGTATATCACCATTACACATATTGCTTAAGCATTCTGCAAAGCCTTCGCCACCGTCTGCAAAGGGAATAGACGTAATTTCTTCATTTTCCAAAATACTTTTTATTCCTTTTTCAATGCAACTGCAAGCCTGCTTTGAAGTTAAAGTTCCTTTAAAGCTGTCCGGTACAATTAAAATTCTCATATTATCAGTCCCATTAATTAATAACAATATAATAACATAATTGCTATGAGTAATCAAATATGTTAAAATAAAATTGTTAGGAGTGGTTATATGAGATTGATTATAGTCAGACACGGAGACCCCGATTACGCAAAGGATAGCCTTACGGAAAAGGGCTGGAAAGAGGCAGAGCTTTTATCTGACAGACTTTCAATGCTTGATGTTACAGCATTTTACTGTTCACCGTTAGGCAGAGCCAAGGATACTGCGTCATTTACATTAAAAAAGATGAACAGACAGGCAGAAGAGCTCGATTGGCTTCAGGAGTTTAGAGGGAAAATCAGAAAGGGCTTGAAGATTTCAGGCTGTTGGGACAGATTACCTACCGAATGGGTAAATAACAGAGATTACTACGATTATGATAAGTGGTATAAAACAAAGCTTATGAAAAGCCATAACGTGCATAAGGAATATAAAAAGGTATGCGACGGTATAGATGAGCTTCTTTCAAAGCACGGTTATGAGCACACAGGCGGTTATTATAAGGTAACAAATTCAAACCACGATACGATAGTTCTTTTTTGTCATTTCGGTGTTGAATGTGTTATTTTATCCCATATATTTTCCTGTTCGCCTATGGTGCTGTGGCATAATTTTGTCGCTTTGCCAACATCGGTAACAACTCTTATTACAGAGGAAAGGGAAGAGGGTATAGCAGTTTTTCGTTGTCAGCAGTTTGGAGATATAAGCCATCTTTATGCAGGAGGAGAAGAGCCTGCCTTTGCCGCAAGATTCTGTGAATGTTATGCTGACGAAGACAGGCACTAAATATTGTTTATAGTTTTTTCAAAAATCTGATTTGCTCTTTTTCATTATCAAAGCCTAAATTACGATAGAATTTATGTGATTCCTTTCTTTCACCGCCTGAGTTAAGGCGTATCCACCGGGCACCGTTAGCCTTTGCCCAGGTTTCTGCCTTTTCCATCAGCATTTTGCCGACACCTAAATGCTGATAATCCTTTGAAACGGCAAGACCGAGAAGGTTTGCACCTGATTCGCAGTAGAGAACGTCATACATTTCAATATGTATAAAACCGATACATTTCCCGTCA
>CALYNW010000111.1 GCA_945224895.1 uncultured Clostridia bacterium | reverse complement strand
GCTCATACGTTGTTCAGCTTTCGAAAAATGTAAGATTACTTGCCCTTAATGATGACAAAAACGATAACGACCACGCAGGCTTCACCGAGGAGCATTTTCAGTGGATTGAAAAGCAGATTGAAAATGCGAAAAATGACGGCTGTTTAATTATAGGTATGGAGCATCATTTGCTTACTCCCCACATTAATCCGCTTATTACAGGAGGCGGAACCTGTGTTGAAAACAGGGAATACGTCGCTTCACGACTTGCAGACGCAGGACTGAAATATATGCTTGTGGGACATTCTCATATTCAAAGCACTACCGATTTTGTATCGGAAAAAGGCAATAAAATCGTTGAGATAAATGTGGGCTCTCTTGTGGGATATCCTGCTCCTATTGTAAATGTCACCGTAAATGACGATATGACTCTTACATACAGCGTAGACCACCTTGAAAAATTTGCTCTTGACGGAAAAGAAATCGACACTCAAAAATTTCTTGCCTCTCACGCAACTGCACTTGTTCACAGGGTTTTGGACTGTGCAAACAGTCAGGAGCTATCAGATAGGCTGACGGCGCTTCAAATTGACGGAGAAAAAATTTCAAAATTATTTTTTGCAGTTAAGCCTATATTAAACATAGTAAAAACAAATACTGTCGGTGAGGCTTATAAAAAGCTTAAATTTTTAGGCTTGTCGCATTTTATTGATAAAAAGCTTGCAGATAAATTTAAAAATGAAAGGCTGATTGATTTTGTTGACAGTATTCTGCTTTCTGTCTTTGACGGCAGTCAGGTGACCTACAGCAGAGAGTCAGATTATTATAAGCTTGTGATGTCTTTTATTTCAATTCCGAGTAAGCTTTTGAAAAACAATAATGATATGAAAAAATTAGTTTTTACTGCAGATGCAATTCTCACAGGCGGAAGATACAATAATCAAAGGGACACTGTTTAGTAATATCAAATAATTACCTCTTGACTTTTTACTCATACTGTGTTACTCTTTTGTTACCTTTTAAAGCTACAATATTTTGTCAAATAAAGATAAAATTTCGGATGAATACAATATATTGTATAAGAAATGACAAAAAAGCCACTTTGATATACAATTCAAAGTGGTTACATTTTGGAAAAAATCTTTGATATTCCATTCCTTTTATAGATTTTTCTGATATAATAGTTGAGGTTTATTGGAATACATAATTAAATGCTTACTACAAACATTATATATAGAACATAATACAGATACTCTGTAAGAGAGGTGAAATGTACTTGGAGAATTTTGTAATTCACGGCGGTCATGAGCTTTTCGGAGAAGTAAACATCAGCGGAGCAAAGAATGCCGCAGTAGCAATTATACCTGCCGCCCTGCTTTCAAATGACATAGTACGTATTGAAAATATCCCTAACATAAGCGATGTTAGTTTAATTATTCAGATTCTTGACCGAATGGGTGCAGGAATTAAAATGATAAATAAGAATACAATAGAAATCGACTCAAGGACCGTAACCTTCCAAAGCGTACCCTATGAGCTTGCGTCTCATTTCAGAGCAAGCTATTATCTTATAGGCGTTATGCTGGGAAGATTTAAAAGAGCCGAGGTTGCTATGCCCGGTGGCTGTGATTTCGGAGTAAGACCTATTGACCTCCACGTAAAGGGATTTCAAATGCTTGGAGCAAAGGTTGATACGATAAACGGTATGGTTTGCGCTAAAGCAGATAAGCTTGTAGGTGCATCTGTTTATATGGACCAGGTTTCCGTAGGTGCAACAATGAATGTTATGCTTGCGGCTGTCCTTGCAAGAGGTCTTACCATAATTGAAAATGCCGCAAAGGAGCCTCATATAGTTGACCTTGCAAACTTCCTTAACTCAATGGGAGCAGATGTCAGAGGCGCCGGAACAGACGTAATCAAAATCCGAGGTGTTGAAAAGCTTCACGGTTGCACATATTCAATTATTCCCGACCAGATTGAGGCAGGTACTTATATGGTTGCCGCCGCTACCTGCGGGGGAGATGTGCTTGTTAAAAATGTTATTCCTAAGCATTTGGAGTCTATCAGTGCCAAGCTTGAGGAAGCAGGCGCAGAGATTATAGAATATGATGACGCAGTCAGAGTAACCCGCTTTAAGCCCCTTACAAGATGTAATGTTAAAACAATGCCTCATCCGGGATTTCCGACGGATATGCAACCGCAGATGGCAGTTTTGCTTTCCGTCGCAAAGGGAACAAGCATCCTTTCCGAAAGCGTTTGGGATAACCGTTTTCAGTATGTCGGACAACTTCTTCGTATGGGTGCTGACATTCAGGTTGACGGTAAGATTGCAGTTATTGAGGGTGTGAATGAGCTTACAGGTGTAACAGTAAAGGCTACCGACCTTCGTGCAGGTGCCGCAATGGTTATTGCCGGACTTGTAGGTAAGGGAGAAACTGTCGTTGAGGATATTCAGTATATCGACAGAGGATATGAAGATATTTGTGAAAAGTTTACTTCCCTTGGTGCCGATATTAAGCGTGTTGTTACTAATGACTCAGACGCAGTAATTCCTGACGCAGGATAATAATGTAAAAACTAAAAGGCGTATCGTTTTGGTACGCCTTAAAAATTTGGAGAATATTTATGTCAAAGGTTTGCCAGCTGTTTTCAGGCAGTAGCGGAAATTCAATATTGATTTCATCTATGGGGCACAGCTTTCTTGTGGATATCGGTGTGTCTGCCAAAAGGTGTGAAAATGCACTGCTGTCAATAGGCGTTGACCCGGACAGCATCGACGGTATTTTTATCACCCACGAGCACAGGGACCACAGCAGTGGTGTTCGGGTTTTTGCCGCAAAGCACAAAACTCCCGTATTTGCATCGCCTCTTTGCCTTGGGCAGATGAGGATTACCGATGTGCTTACGGAAAAGAATGACGCTTTTGAAATAAACGGCAATGCAGAGCTTCGGGGAGTTGATATTTCGGTATTTCATCAAAGTCACGATAGCGTTGACTGCGTGGGATATCGTTTTAATCTTCCTGACGGCAGGTCGGTTTCGGTTTGTACAGATACGGGCTATGTTACCGACGAGGCTAAAAGGACTTTGCCGGGTACAGACTTGATTTTTATTGAGTCTAATCACGAGATTTCAATGGTTAATACGGGACCGTATCCATACCCGTTAAAGCAGAGAATTTTAGGTCCCCAAGGGCATCTTTCAAATTTTGCCTGCGGTGAATACATAAAGGAGCTTGCTCAGAGCGGTACAACAAGATTTGTGCTTTCCCATTTGAGCGAGGAAAATAATGTGCCTCATCTTGCACGTCAAACTGCCGTTGCGGCACTTGATGAAATCGGCTTTAAAGAGGAAAGGGACTACCGCCTTTTTGTTTCACCGAAGGAGAATAACGGCAGGGGGATTGCCCTATGATAAATGTTACGGTTATTGCAGTAGGCAAGCTCAAGGAAAGCTATTTGCGTGACGGCTGTAATGAATATATTAAACGCTTGGGCGCATATTCAAAAATAAATATTGTTGAAATTGACGAGGAAAAAATTTGCGATAATCCATCTCAAAATCAGATAGACAGTGTCATCAAAAAGGAAGGGGAGAGGATTATAAAGAAAATCCCTAAAAATTCAGCCGTAATTCCTCTTTGCATTGAGGGAAAGGAATATTCAAGCCCCGAATTTTCATCACTCATTGAAAAAATTTCACTTGAAAATTCTTCAATCTGCTTTGTTATCGGCGGTTCCTTTGGACTGAGCGAGGATGTAAAAAAGCTTGGAAATATAAAACTTTCCTTCGGAAAAATGACCTTGCCTCATCAGCTTGCAAGAATGGTGCTTTTGGAGCAGGTTTACAGAGCCTTTTCCATTTCAAATAATTCAAAATACCATAAGTAAAAAGTGCTGTTTCAATACGAAACGGCACTTTTTTTATAGGATTGCTCTTATTTATAATTGAATACTATTTTCTGACGCAAAGGCAGTAGCTTACGCCATTCTGTGCTAAAATTTGATTTGTCTTATAAATAGTGTTATAAGGCAGAAAAAGCTGCTCATTTATTTCCTTTTCCTCCAAATGCTCATATATTGCAAAGCCACAGTCACCAAGCAGTCTTTCAATTTCCCTGTAGGAATATTTCGCCTGCATTTCTTCACCTGCACCTTTGGCGAGTGCTTGAATTTTGCCGTGATATTTTTCACTTGGATAGTCGAAAACCAATGTACTGCCCTTTGGAGTGATTTCTGCAAGACTGAGCAAAAGAGTTCTTAGGTCTGATTTATTCAGATAATATAAAATGCCAAGAGCAGAGATAAAGGTGATTTTATCCTTATCAAAGCCGTTTGAAATTATAATATTTTGCAGGTTGCCGTCAGTTAAATCTGCTGAAATAAATGTTACATTTGAGCAGTCAATTTCAGCATTTTTAAGACGGTTGATTTTATCAGAAATCATTTCTGCTCTGTCAATTTCAAAGGCTTTTACACCGTCAGCATTAATTCTGTATGGTGAAGTGTCATATCCTGATGCCAAAACAATATATTGCTTTGTCCCTAATTTTAAAGCAAACTTAAGGCTTTTTTCCGCAAATTTACTTCTTCCGATAACTGTTGGAGATATGACCTTGTTCATAATCAAATCAAGGTCGGCATTTCCGTCAGGGAAAAAGAAGTCTGCTCCGTCGATAATGCTTTTGCTTATGGAATTATATTCACCATCCGTAAGCAGCTTTTTTGCAATTTCATCCTTTAAAATTTTGTATTTGAATTTTTGATGGTGGACCTTAACAT
>CALYNW010000110.1 GCA_945224895.1 uncultured Clostridia bacterium | reverse complement strand
CTGTCTATAATCTTGTCAAACTCTGTTGTGACATCGCTTGCAACAACCTTTTCAACTGCATAATTCTTATCAAGTGCAATAACAGTTCCGGCATTTATGCTATCATAGCAAATTATTTCAGCACCAAACGGTGTAATTAGCTTGCCTGTGCCGTGGAAATCAAGACCTGCATTAGCATCCTTGAACTCCGAAATTTTAAGTATTTCGGAAATAGTTGTAGGATTTGCAACAAGAGTTGTCATTGTATATGGCTGAAGTGAAAGCCAAAGCTTGACAAAATCATCGTAAGTAAACGTAGAGCCTGCAGTTTTCAAAGTCTCTGTTTCATCAACGATTATACTGCTAAGCGCCTCTGCAAACTGGCTATGAGAAATTCCTTCGCCAATCCTTTTAAGTGCAAGTGAGAATACGTCAAGCTTTTGGAATTTAATAGCCTCATAAGAAGCAGTAATCATTCTTCCGAATTTCTTAAGCTCTGTAAGTGTACTCTTAACACCGATTGTAAGCTCCGGAAGAGCTTCGCCCTCGCCTACTTCTTCAAGATAGTAGTCATCCTGTTCACCTAAAAGATTGATTGAACGGTAGTCAAGAGTGTCAATGAGAGTTGTTGTTGCAACAATATTTTCAAGCGTATCATTTCCTGTCATACCGTTTTTAACGGCACGTGAAATAAATTCAGGAAAAAGTACGGCTGCATCTGTTGTAGAAAAGAATTTTGAAATAGTATCGGAATTCTTGCCGGATACCTTGATGTCAAATCTCTTAAGCTGACGTTCAAAGGCGTCAAGCCCCTCAAGAGAGGTGCCCTTGTAATTCTCAGACGGGTCAAGCTGTTCAAGTGCCTGAGTAAATGATTTTCCTGTTGTGTAAAGTCCCTTTTCAAGTTTAATATTGTCGTATGCCATAATTATTTCCTCCTTAAATTACATCTTAAACTGATTAAACTGATTGTCTTTGTTGCCGTTCTCTTTAATCTGAAGAGATGCGGACTTTTCATAATTCGTTTTTGAAAAAGCCTTTTTAAAGGACAAAAGCTCCTTAGCAGTCATAACCTGAGCAACGCCCTTAAAGGTTTCAATGTCCATATTCGGCATTGCAACGGCGCAAAGTCTTACAACCTCATCTGTAAGGCTCTTTTTGTATTCGCTTCCGAGCTTTGCCTCGTCCTTAAGGCTTTCAATATATTCAACTGCACTTTCAGCCTGTGCCCTTGTAAGAACAACGCTGTCGGTACAGTCTTTAAGAGTTTTTATAATTTCTTCCATATTCAAAGCTTCCTTTTCCGAAAATTTAAATGTCTTTGTAACGCCTGCTTCTCTCTGTGCAGGCACTGCCACAAAGCTGAATTCATAAGCGTCTCTTGCGTCTGACAGAATAACAAATGCTGTTTTTCCGTTATAAACCTTACCGGGAATATGCTCGCATCTTTCCTGACGTCGGTCCTTACCGCAGACGGAGCAAATGCTTTTACCCATTGAGCAGGAAACAGACACTTCCTTTTTTATCCCTGCTTCAATCTCGGTGATAAAGCCCTCTGTTTCGTCATTTCTAACCATATAAGCCTTTGCCATAAGGCGGTAAAAATCTTCACCGTCGGCAGTTTTTCTGCCATCAACCCTTTCAACCCAAGTATCATAAATTCTTGCAGTCTGGTCACTTGATTTCATGGAGTGGTCTTTAATTCCCGTTCTGCCGAGAAACATCTGTGAAAGCTCCTGAAGAGCCTCAAGAGAAAATTTCTCAAAATCTCTGTCAACGTCATTGTTGCAGAGTGCTAAGTTAAAGGCATAAAGCCTGTCGGCATCAAAGGGTGTTCTTGTAAAGGTGTTGATTTTTTCAAGCTCCTGCTCTGTCAGCTCAACGCTTTTGATTGTAAATCCTTCTCTCACGCTTCAACCTCCTTGTTAATTTTATTTGCCTGTGCCATATAAAGCTGTGCCTGAGCCTTGTCCTTCTCGTCCTGCAGGGTGATTTTGTTCCAAATAACCTTCAGGTCACATTGAATACCGTTTAAGGCAAGATACATATTTCCTATTTTAGTAATAACAGGTGTAAGAATTCTTCTGTAGGCTTCAAGCTCTGTTGTAAGAATATCAGCCTGCTGGGTGCTCATTCTTTCGGTTGATGACCAGCTAAGCCCCAGCATAAAGGGAGGTATTCCCGTTTTTGCTACTATCTGCTCAAGAAGCTGACGAACAGGTATTTCGCTGTCAAGGATTTCATTATCAGCACCGATTACCTTTATACTGATGTCACCTACCGCCACAAAATCCTTGACTGCCGATGAATCCATAGCCTCCTTCCAAGCCTGAGCAACTGTCTGTGCCTGCTGAGAGGCTCCTGCATAATCAGAGTTATCCGACGGCTTGCAAATAACAGCGTATCTGATATTTCCGGCGTGCTCCCAGTTTTCGCCGATGGTGTTGTAAATTTTCATCAGAATATCACTGATAAAGGGCAGTCCGCTCAAAAGGCTTGTTCCGCAAAGCTTTTCAGGCTCAGGGTTTAAAACGGAATAGAGAATTAAATTCGGATATTTCAGCCTTTCACCGAAATTGTAAAAATCAACATCTATTCCGTTTTCAGCCCTTTTAAGCTCAATGCTTTCAAGACTGCTGTTATAAAGTGCATAAAGTCCCTGTTCATTTACAACCATTTCGCCGATAGCTGTTCCGAAGGTGAGAAGCTGATTGAGATAATTTGAAATAAAAGCAGACAGTCCCCTCTGATTTCCTCCCACATTGATATTCTCAAAATAGGAATTCATATTTTCATTAAGGCTGTCGTCTCCTGTTTCAAAGGTAAAGCCCTCTGTCAGTCTGACAATCTTATTGATTGCGGCGTCAAGGATGGGCACGGCATTTCTTAGCTGTGCATAAACCCTTGACTCTGCGCCCATAGGCATATACGAGGTTAGACTGTAATAAGGGTGTGAAGAATTTACTGACGTCTGCACCGCCGTTGCATTATCTGTCGGCGACTCAGACTTCTTTTTTCTTTTGTCAAATATGCCCAATATCTCAATTCCTTTCTATTGCAACGGACACAAAGCCCCTTTGATTTGCTTCCTTTTTCATTACCGTTGAAACAAAATAGCGTATGTCGTCCATTGCGTGGTCGTTTTCTTTTTTGACAGCGTCCTTTTTTATACTGTCGTCCCATCGGTAAAGAGAAAATTCTCTTATACTGTCACGGCAGTTAGGGGAAATGTAAAGCTCCTCATTTTTAAGAGCCTGACAAACCTTGTTTATTCCCGAAGCAACATCATTGTCTGCCTTAATCACTTTGTATTTACCGTGACGCTTTACAGTTTGAATAAAGGACGCCGCCGACGGGTCGATAATCAAAGCCTCAATCGTCTTGCCCCGGGCAAGCCTGCAAAGCTCTTTGTAATATTCCTCGTCAGTAAGCTGAATACCTGTCTCCCGCCCCGAATGATAATATTCGTCAACACGGTACCACTTACCGTTCGCCTCTCCCCATAATCCCAAGGAAAATGGATTTACCGTTCCGTAGTCACAGGAGAGGTAATATTTCTTTATCGTACCCGTACATTCTTTTACGTGTCGGTTACAGTCGAACATAGGATAAACCAGTCCCTGCGCCGTAACCCACTTGCCCTCAACAAAGCGTTCATAAAACGCTCCCGAATAAAGGCTCTTGTATCGGTCGATAACCGATTTTGAAAGAGACGGATTATCCTGCATTGTAAAATGGAGATACAATATATTTTTCTCCCTGCATTTTAAAATCCACTCTGTGTAAAACCAGTGATAGGGATGCTCGGGATTGCAGTTAAAAAAGTACCTTGCATTTTCAAGAGAGCATCTTGCAAGCGCCTGCTCAACAAAGCTTCTGGGCATCAGTGCCACCTCGTCAAGCATAACACCGCCCAAGGTCATACCCTGAATTAAAGATGCAGAGGATTCATCTCTTCCGCCGAAAAGATAAAATCGGTTTTTGATACTCCCTCTTGAAATGGTAAGCACATTTCTGCTGATTTTATAGTCACAGGAAAATCCAAGCTCCTTTAATACAGGAAGCAGTGGCGTTATTACATTCCGTCTCAGAGAAGCGACAGTCTTTCCGCAAAGGGCAAATGAGGTGTCGCTGAAATTGTAAAACGCCCAGCAAACAAAGGAAATACTCATACAAAGGGTTTTTCCTGACCTAACCGCCCCGTCGCATATGATTCCGTTTTTATTTCTCATTTTGCTTCCCTTGCACCACCAGGTTAAAACTGCAAGCTGTTTCTTTGAAAAAGGCTTAAAGCTACTCACAGTCGCCATCTCCGTATGCACCGTCTGCACCTGCGGCACTTTTTTCAAGGGCGTCAAAAAAAGATGTTTTTTCCTTGTTGTCCTGCTCAACAGCAAGCTCTCTGAGCTTGTCTATTGCTTTGAGCCTGTCGAAGAATTTAATCTCCATACCGCCGCCCTTAGGTCTTTTTATTTCACTTACGTTAAATAAATCAAGGCTAGGCAGCTTGGCAATTATGTTTTCCTCAGATTCATAAAGGAGAGATACAGCATCTGTAATTTCTCCAAAGGCAAGGCGCCTTAAACCGTCGCTGACCTCCTTTTGTGTAATCCTTTTTCTGCGTGACAATTCATCATCTCCCAACTGATTTTTTCAGGGCAATAAAAAAACGCCCTGCACTAATAGGGCGTATACGGGAGCTTTATAGCATAATCACACTATAATCAAGCCGAAAAACAGCAAAATAAAAATATTTCACTTTAATTATTCACCTTTTGCGTATAAACAAATT
>CALYNW010000109.1 GCA_945224895.1 uncultured Clostridia bacterium | reverse complement strand
TATGCGGCAGGGGCATTTTATGCAGTTGACCGCTTTGCATCATATAAGCTTGACTGGGGCAGGAATTATGAAAACGGTACTGTAATCCTTGCCGACAGATATGCAACCTCAAATTCAATTTACCAAATGGAAAAGCTTGACGAAAAGGACTGGGATAGCTTCCTTGACTGGTCGGCTGACTTTGAATATAACAAAATTGGAATTCCAAAGCCTGACCTTGTTATCTTCCTTGATATGCCTGTTGAGATTTCTCAAAGGCTTATGACCTCCCGATATAACGGTGATGAGAATAAAAAGGACGTCCACGAGGCAAATGTGGATTTTCTTAACAGGTGCAGACACTCAGCCCTTTACACCGCTAAAAAGCAGGGCTGGGCAGTAATACCCTGTTCAGACGGAGAAAATCCTCTTCCTATTGAGGAAATACATAATACGGTTGTTGAATTTATAAAAAAGGAACTTAAAAATGCTTGATTTTAAAATACCCGAAATTGTTGACAAGCAATGGGTTGATGAGTGTTTGAAAAATGTTCACAGTATGAACTGTGAATATGCCTTCGGTAACGTATTTATTTGGAGAACTGCATATTCTGCACGTATCTGCAAATATAAGGATTTCTTTATCTGCCGTTGGGGTAGGGGTAAGGATATTTCCTATTGCGTGCCTATCGGTAAGGGCGATTATAAGGACGCTGTTGAACAGGTTATTTTAGATGCCGAAAATCAGGGCGTAGCATTAAAATTTTACGGTGTTACCGAAAATTATAAAAAAATTCTTGATAAATATTTCCCCGGAAAATTTACCTATGAATATGATGACGCTTATAATGACTATATTTATTCAGTCCCTAAAATGGCGGAGCTCAGAGGTAAAAAATATCACGGCAAAAGAAATCATATAACTAATTTTAAAAAGAATAATCCCGACTGGTCATTTGAAAAAATCAGCAAAGACAATATTGATGAGTGCATAGCCCTGCATACCGATTGGATAAAAAACAAAGAGCAGGAAAGCACCGACGAGGATTCAGATTATTCTCTTGAATTTGAGGCGGTGCTTACTGCCTTTGAGTATTTTGACGCCCTTGATTTAACAGGCGGACTAATCAGAATTAACGGAAAGGTTATAGCCTATACTCTTGGTGAAAGGCAAAGCGATAAGGTATTTATCACTCATTTTGAAAAGGCGCCTGCCGATGTTCAGGGAGCATATCCCATAATAAATCAGGAGTTTACAAAAAACTGCTTGATGGAATATGAATATGTAAACAGGGAGGAGGACTTAGGTCTTGAAGGCTTAAGAAAAGCGAAGCAGTCCTATTATCCCGAAATTTTCCTTGAAAAGAGTATTGCGACATATAATGGCTGATATGATAAAATTTACTGACGACTCAAAGCAAATAATAAATATTTGGCAGCAGGCATTCGGCGATACCGATGAAGAAATAATATTCTTCATTGAAAATTGCAAAAATAAATCCTGTTTAGGCTTTTTTGAAAATAACAGACTCCTTTCAATGATGTATTTAGTAGACTGTATCTGCGACGGTGATATGTCAAAATATGTTTACGCCGCCTGCACCCTTGAGAATATGCAGGGTAATGGGTATATGTCAAGGCTTCTTGACTACTGCAAAGAGAATTTTAAAACCTTTTGCCTTATTCCTGCTGATGAAAGGCTTGTTGATTTTTATTTTTACAGAGGTCTGACTGAAAAAACAAAAAAAGAAAAACTTATTTTTGATGAATCGGAAGAAATTAAGGAATATCTTTTTGAGGGCTGTGAGCTTGAAAAGCCCTTTGTTATGAAATATATCGGAGGTTAAGTTATGGTTTATTTGTTTCTTGCAGATGGCTTCGAGACTATCGAGGCTCTGGCTGTCGTTGATATGTTAAGACGTGCAAAAATTAATGTATGTACCGTAGGTGTAACAGGAAAAAACGTTATGTCATCTCATAATATCTCCGTAACAGCGGATATTACAGCTGATGAATTTAAGCCTGAAAATCTTGAGGCTGTTGTTCTTCCGGGAGGAATGCCGGGCACTTTAAATCTTGAGGCAAACGGCACTGTTCAGCAGACAATAGATTATGCAGTTGACAACAATAAATTTGTTTGTGCTATCTGTGCCGCACCGTCTAATCTCGGTCAAAATGGACTGTTAAAGGGTAAAGAGGCTATTGCTTTTCCCGGCTTTGAGGATGATTTGACGGGTGCCTTAATTTCCGAAAAATATGTTGTAACTGACGGTAGGTTCATTACCGCAAGAGGTGCAGGCGTTGCAGTTGATTTCGGACTTGAAATAGTAAAACAGCTTGCTAATGAAGAGCTTGCACTAAAAATCAGGGAAACAATACAATGTCAGTAAAAAGCAATCTTAGAAAAGACCTTAAGGCTAAGCGAAAATCAATAGCTGATAAGTCTGAAAGAGACAGAAAAATATCCGATAACCTTCTTTCCTTTGAGCTTTATAAAAAAGCAGAAACAGTCCTTTTTTTTGCGGCACTTGATGATGAAATAAATATTGACGCTTGTATTAAAACAGCTATTGAAAGCGGTAAAAGGGTTGCATTACCTGTTTGTACCGATAAAAACGGCAATATGAAATTTTTCTATATCAACTCTCTTTCAGATATAAAAACAGGCTTTTTCGGTGTCAGAGAGCCTGATGTGGATTTTTGCGATGAGGTTAAGGACTTTTCTTCATCAATTTGTATTGTCCCTGCCATTGCCTATGACAAAAAAGGCTTTAGACTTGGCTACGGCAAGGGCTATTATGACAGATTTTTGAAAAATTATACTTCACATTCCATCGGTTTGTGCTATAATGAACTGATTGAGGATGAGCTTCCTATAGGGGAATATGATATCCCTGTTGACTATATAATCTGTGAAAACGGTGTTTTATCCGTTTAAAAGGAGGATAAAATGGATAATAACGAACTTGAAAATACTCAGGGCGGTATTAATCCCGTAGATACTGCCGGTGGCAGTAAGGATATATACTTTTCAAATGTTGAGCCTGAGAAAGCCAACAATCAGGCTGAACAGCCAAAGGTAACGGCAGTTAAAAGAAGACCTCCCGTTAAGAAAAAAAGTCAGGGAATTACAGGCACATATGTGTTTTTTATAGTTGTAACTGCCTTATCATTGCTTTTTTCGATATATGCTGTTATGTGTCTTAACGATGTTCTTGCCATTACAAAAACAAGCTCAACCGTAACTGTAAGTCTTAATGAATCAATAGATAATATTGATGATGCAGTTGATTTGCTTTCGGATAACGGCTTAATTAAGTGTAAGAATTTCTGTAAGCTTTTTGCTAAATTCAGAGAAAGTCAGGTAGGTCCTCAGTACAGAAACGGTGTCTATAACAAGGATTGGAAGTATGAGGCAGGAGTTTATTATCTGACGGGTAAAATGGGGCTTGAAGGAATGCTTCAAACACTTCAGGGAAGCTCAGAAACTGCGGAAACGGTTAATTTAACATTTCCTGAGGGATATACAATACCTGATATAGTGAACAAGCTTTCCGAAAATGAGGTTTGCGATAAAGCGGCACTCCTTTCCGTAATTCAGTCAACTGACTTTTCTTATTCACTTGTAAGTAATCTCGAGGCAAAGGAAGAGGTACCGTACAGGCTTGAAGGATATCTTTTCCCCGATACCTATGAATTCTATATCGGTGAAAGTGCTTCATCTGTAATCAGAAAATTCCTTTCAAACGGTGATACAAAGATTACGGAAAAATACAGAAAAAGAGCCGAAGAGCTTGGATATTCAATGAATGATATTATAATAATTGCGTCAATCATTCAGTGCGAGGCAGGTAATGAGGAGCAAATGAAAATTATTTCCTCTGTAATTCACAACCGTCTGTCGGACCAGGCTAATTTCCCGCTTTTAGGTATTGATTCAACTGCTGATTATATTACTAATGAGGTAGGTCCTTCACTGACATCAACATCAGCCCATACTGCCGATTATTATATGACCTATTATAATACCACAGGCTCTGCAACTCAGGTGGGACTTCCTCCGGGACCAATATGTAATCCCGGTATGGTGGCAATTAAAGCAGCCCTTTATCCCGAAAATACCGATTATTACTATTTCTTCCACGACACAAAGGGAAATATGTATACAGCAAAAACCTACAGCGAATTTAAACAGAAGATACAGACCTATGCACCGTATCTAAAATACTGATTATGAGAAATATTGAATTACTTTCACCAAGCGGTGACTTTGAAAGATTAAAGCTTGCCCTGAAATTTGGAGCAGATGCTGTATATTTGGCAGGGGAAATGTTCGGAATGAGGACAAATCCCTCAAACTTCAACGCAGATGAGTTGAAAAAAGCAGTTGAGCTTGCACATTCATACGGTAAGAAGATTTATCTGACCTGTAATACCCTGCCGAGAAATAACGAAATTGAGCTTTTACCCGATTTTCTGAAATATGCAGCTGAGATAGGTATTGATGCCTTTATAATTGCAGATGTGGGCGTTATGGCAATGGCTAAAAAATATGCACCCGATGTTGAAATTCATATGTCAACTCAGGTGGGCATCGTCAATTATCAAACAGCTAATACCTTTTACGAAATGGGCGCAAAAAGAATAGTTACGGCAAGGGAGCTTTCACTTGACGAGATAAAAACAATTCGTGACAAAACTCCCGAGGATTTGGAAATTGAAGTATTTGTCCACGGGGCTATGTGTATGAGCGTTTCGGGAAGATGTATTCTGTCGGAGTATATGGTGGGCAGAGGG
>CALYNW010000108.1 GCA_945224895.1 uncultured Clostridia bacterium | reverse complement strand
GATACCCTTGAGACCGTCAATAAGCCTGTCTCTCATTGCAGTAACCTTTTTTGAGTTTTCTTCAAGGTTATCAACAGCGTCCTTAATAGCAGTTGCCATACCTATTATTGAAGGCATATTTTCGGTACCTGCCCTCTTACCTCTTTCCTGTGCACCGCCCTCAATAATATTTCTGAGGAGAAGACCTTTTCTTGCATAAAGAAAACCGACACCCTTTGGTCCGTGAAATTTATGAGCTGATACGGAAAGCATATCAACCTTCAAATCCTTTACATTTACAGGAATATGACCTACTGCCTGTACTGCATCTGTATGGAAAAGTACACCCTTTTCCCTGCAAATATCGGCAATTTCTGCAATAGGCTGAATTGTACCTATTTCATTATTCGCCATCATAATTGTAACAAGACAGGTTTCGTCTGTTATAGCATTTTTTACATCCTCAGGCTTGACAATACCGTTGGAATAAACATCAAGCAGAGTAACTGTAAAGCCCTCTTTTTCAAGAGCGTTTAAGGTATGCAAAACTGCGTGATGCTCAAATTTTGAAGAAATAATATGCTTCTTTCCTTTTTTTGCACCTATTGCGGCGGCAGACCTTATTGCCTGATTATCTGCTTCGCTTCCGCCTGAAGTAAAATATATTTCTTTAGGGTCAGCGCCTATTGCATTTGCAACCGTTTCCCTTGCCTCTTCAAGATATTCCTTAGCAGTCTGTCCGATTGAATGGAGAGACGAAGGGTTGCCGTAAATATCAGTCAGAAGCGGCATCATTGATTTTAAAGCACTGTCACTTAATTTTGTTGTGGCAGCATTATCTGCATAAACTCTCATATCAATATACCTACCTTTTCAATAGGAAATAATAGCACTTATTTCCTACCTTGTCAATAGGAAATAAATTTTATTTTGTAAACATTATATTTATTACCAAATTTAAGAAAAAAAAACAAAAGACCTTCAAATAGAAGATCTTTTGAATAATACTAATATTTATCAATCAAAAAGAATATTTGTATCGTTGAATGAAAGCGGTGTATATTCTCCGTCATGGCAATAGTATACTGCTGCAAGCTTAACAGATACTGCAAATGTCTTACCGCCACAGGTGAACATAAAGCAATCGCCGCTGTTGATTGTCTCAACTCTGTTATTGAATGAAATTGCATCATTTGACGGGTCAGAGCTGAAGCCACAATTCTTCCAGTTATCGTGAAGAGTCTGCTGAAGAAGCTTCTTAGCGTCAGCAATGTTATAATCAGGAGTCGTTGTTACTTCATGCGGATTTGTGTAAGCATCATACTCGCCGGCTACGCCGCCTGCATCCTCAGATGCGGTAGTCTCAGGCTCATTTGAAACAGGAGCAACATACTCATAGTTTATGTACATAATCATAAAGTAAATAAGGAACCAAATAAGGAGAATAAGGATTATCATAAGGATAACCTTTCCTGTTTTGTTCTCGCTTACTGCTGAATTAGCAAATTCCTCTTCATCGGGAATTTGAATAGGTACATAAGGCTTGCCTTTCTTTGCACACTTCTTTTCAGTCTTTGCATTTTTCTTTTCAATCTTTTTAACAAATTTAGCGTATGCTTTTTTAGTAGCCTTAGCTGCTTTAATTTCCTTTTTAGTTTGGAACTCGTCTATTGCAGGAATTGCAATCGGAACGAAATCCTTACCATCGCTTGCAGCCTTAGCCTGAAGCTTAGCATTCTTCTTTTCAGTTTCCTTTACAAAGCTGTTGTAAGCCTTGGCATGTTTTTTATCAGACTTTGCCTTATACTTGGCATTTGCCTTTTCAATCTTAGCTTCCTTTTTAGCAAGCTTAGCCTCTTTTTTGGCAAGCTTTTTTGCATCTTTTACTTCTTTACTCAAGGCAGTTACCCCCTTATAAATCTATTAGTAGTATACCATTATCAATATTAAATTTCAACAAAAAAATCATCAGAAATGCCTATATTTTATGAACAAACTGTAAACATTGTCACAAAATACTGTATAATTAATTAAAATTAGAACAAATAATATTAATTTTCTGTTAATCAAATATATATTTATACAGCAATTTTTCAGCATCTAAAAAAGATAAATTGTTAGAACGAGCAATATTCTTAATGCTTTCATATTCAATCTTTACATTTTCAGTATCATATCCTGAGCTGTATTTTACTTCGATTTCTCCTAAAGGAGTATTAACCGTCTTAATATTTCTTGAAAGTATTAATCGAGAACAGCTATTAATTCTGATACCTAATGTTTTAGTATTTTTTAAAATACATTTTGATAACTTTTCCTTATCTGTATTATTACAGATAACAGTCAAGAGAAAGGCAGGTCTGTTTTTCTTCATAAAAACAGGAGTGGTAAAAACATCCAAGGCACCTGCCTCAAACAAACAGTCACAAGCAAAGGATATTTCCTCACCTGTCATATCATCAATATTACAGTTAAGCTCTGTAACAGTGTCGGTTTCTTCCTGATTTGACAAAAAAGCTCTTATAATATTTGGTGAGCTCATCTCCTTGCTTCCTACACCGATACCGATTTTTTCAGCCGTAATCAAAGGAATATCCGTATATTCATCCGCAAAGTATTTTAAAATTGCAGCACCTGTGGGAGTACAAAGCTCGGTTTTATATTCACTCTTATAAAAAGGTATGCCCTTTAATATTTCCGCAGTTGCAGGAGTAGGAACAGTCAATAAACCATGAGCACATTTTACATTACCGTTTCCGACATTTATGGGAGAAGCAATAATCCTATCTGCTTTGATTTTATCAATTAAATAACAGAACAAAACTACATCTGCAACAGCGTCAAGCATTCCGAGCTCGTGAAAATGGACCTCACTAACCCTTACTCCGTGAACCTTGCTTTCTGCTTCTGCAATAATATTGTAAATATTTACTGCATCAGATTTAATATTATCGCTGACATTTAGTTCGTTAATTATTGAAATAACCGAGGAAATGTCACGAGAACTGTGGATTTCTGAGTTGATGCTTTCCCCTGCTTCGGCTTCTCCTTTACAGAGCACATTGCAGTAGGTTCCCATAATACTACTGCTTTTTCTGCTTTCAAGGGTAACGGAAATTAAAGGCAGTCCTATAGAGGCTATTTCCTTTTCAAGCGCCTTTTTATCATCAAACAAATCGGCAAAAGCGGCACAAAGCATATCTCCAGCCGCACCCATATTACATTCAATATAAAGAGTTTTCATTTATTACTCCGTTAAATTTTATTAATCATACTTGCAAGATATCCTGCGCCGAAGCCGTTATCAATATTTACAACACTGACACCGCTTGCACAGGAATTAAGCATAGACAAAAGCGCCGATAAGCCGTTAAAGCTGGCACCGTAGCCCACACTTGTTGGAACGGCAATAACAGGACAGTCTGCAAGTCCGCCGATAACGCTTGCAAGGGCACCCTCCATACCTGCAACGGCAATAATAACCTTTGCGTCTGCAATATCCCTTGAATTATCAAGAAGCCTGTGTATACCTGCAACACCGACATCATAAAGTCTGACAACATTATTTTCGTAAAATTCCGCTGTCAGCGCCGCCTCCTCGGCAACAGGTATATCGCTTGTACCTCCTGTAGCAACAAGTATTTTTCCGTTATTGCTTTTTGAAGGTCTGACACCAGCAATGCCGATTTTTGAAATTTCATCATAAAACAGAGGTATTTTTTTGCTGACATATTCTGCAGTATCTGCAGTTATTCTTGTGATTAAAACAGATTTTTCACCGTTTTCAATCATAGTCTGTGCAATCTGCAAAATCTGCTCTGCGGTCTTACCTGCACCGTAAATTACCTCTGCACTCCCCTGTCTAAGCTTTCTTTCGTTATCAATCTTTGCAAAGCCAAGGTCTGTATAGGGTTTTGTTTTAATTTTAATAAAGGCATCCTCGGCAGATAAATCTCCTCTTTCAACCTGCTCAAGAATATTTTTAATCTCCGTTTTATCCATCGCTGTTCCTCGCTTTCAAATCAAGGAGAACATTATTATAATACTTTTTAAGAATTTTTAAAATATCATCCCTGTTGTTTATAACAGATGGCATATCCTTTTCTGATATTTGAAGCTTGCCGTCGCCGTTTTGATATCTTATTCTAAAATCCTTAAATCCCAACGCAAAAAACTCTTTTTCGGCATTTTCTGTCTTTTTTAGTATTTCCATTGTTATCTTTGTACCGCAGGAAATACGTGTCGCAAGACAGGCATATGACGGCTTGTCAAAAACAGGAATCTTTCTTTCAAAGGCAATTTGTCTAATATCCTGCTTTGTAAATCCAAAAGCCTTAAGCGGAGATATTATTTCCAGCTCCTGCAACGCTTTATATCCGGGTCTCTCGCAAATATCATCAGAGCTGTTTGTTCCGTCTACGATAATATCGCAACCGTCAATTTCCGCTTTTTTCTTAATTTCACCAAATATTTTTTTCTTACAAAAATAGCATCTGTTTTCGGGGTTAGACACTATAACATTGTCCGAAAGGATATCAATTTCAATTACTGTAAGCGGTATATTATCTCCGCAGATTTTTAAAGCGTCGGCAAGCTCAAATTCAGTCTGAAATGCACTTTTTACAAAGTATGCTTTAATATCAGCTTTACTGCTTTTTGCAAGACTCAAAAGCACGGCAGAGTCAACACCGCCTGATAATGCAACTGCGACTCTGCTGTAATTTGAAAAGAAATTTAATATATTTTCTGTCTTTTCCTTTATACCTGTCTCTTATACACATCTCCGAGCCCCCGAGACTAGGCATGCTGTCGTA
>CALYNW010000107.1 GCA_945224895.1 uncultured Clostridia bacterium | reverse complement strand
GCAACAAGCCTTGCAATAGGCGCAGTATTATCGGGACGAAGAACAGTTGTTCTGCCGAAATTGTCAGACAGCTTGTACATCTCCTCCGGCTCAATACCTAAATTATCGCACTGAAAAACGTCAAAGTATTCAATGGTAGGAGTCATTACCTTTCTGTAGGATTTCTCCTTAAATAAATTGGAAAGGGTTGATTCCACCTTTCTTCTATCGTCACATTCCTCAAAAAGCAAATCTCTGCTTCCCTGTGGAGTAAGCTTTGAATATCTTTTCATAATTTATCTCCGAAATATTATTTTTCTCGCTTTAGTGCGGTAGAGTGGTAATATGCTATCATACTAAATCAACATTGTCAAGAGAAATTATTAAAATAACGAAATTTGATTTGACTCAGGCATATCACCAAGAGCACCTGCCTCTTTAAGCGACTCAACAACGCTTTTACCGACGCCTGCTCTTGCCATCAAATCATCATAGGAAAGAAAATCTCCTCCACCGTCATTTCTCGAGTCGGCAATAGCCTTTGCGGCATTTTCTCCGATACCGTCGATAGCACCGAAGGGAAGTCTTATTTTTCCGTTTTCTATCATATAAATTCTTGAATCCGATTTATATATATCAACAGGAAGAAATTCAATTCCCCTTGCAAGCATCTCAATAACTATCTGATTTACAACATATGTTGAATCCTCTTTAGCAGTAACGGGAATATTATTTTTCTTCTTATTCCTATATTCCTCCATTTTTTTCTTAACTGCTGTTTTACCCTCGACTGCGGCTACAGCATCAATAGCACCGCCTCGTACGGTAAAATATGCAGAATAAAATTCAATGGGCTTGTATATCTTGTACCAAGCAAGGCGAAGTGCCGCAATAACGTATGCAGCCGCATGTGCCTTAGGGAACATATACTTTATCTTATAGCAGGAGTCAATATACCACTGCTCAACACCGATGGTTTTCATTGCCTCCTCATATGGCGGCAGCTCCTTCGGTGCTTTACCCTTTCTGGTATACTCCATAATCTTAAAGCAATCCTTTTTGCTTAAGGGTGACTCCTTACCTGTTTCCTTTTCGTATTTTTCGGCAACGTGGATAAGATGAGTCATAATATCGTCACGGCAACCGATAACCTGTGAAATATTACAGGTACCGTTTTTGATAAGCTCCTGAGCATTTCCAAGCCATACGTCAGTACCGTGGGAAAGTCCCGAAATCTGCAACAGGTCGGAAAAGGTTTTGGGCTGAGCCTCCTCAAGCATACCGATAACAAAGGGCGTACCCATTTCAGGTATTGCAAGAGTTCCGGTATTGCAGTCTATATCCTCAGGTGAAACACCGATAGGCTCGGTTGATGTAATCAGCTTGTACAAATTTGGGTCGGACAAATCAACGTCCATTACAGGAATACCTGTTGAGTCCTCAAGATATTTGTAAAGTGTCGGATTATCGTGTCCAAGCTCATCAAGCTTTAAAAGAGTATCGTGGAGTGAATTTTTAAAGTCAAAATGGGTTGTATAAGTACCCTTTGACTCGTCATTTGACGGATACTGAATAGGTGTGAAATCCTCAACAGTATACTTATCGGGAACAACAACCATTCCTCCGGGGTGCTGACCTGTTGTACGCTTAATGCCTGTACAGCCGACAGTTAATCTGTCTATCTCAGCTCTCGGAGTAGATGCCTGAAGTCCTCTTTCGTCAAGGTATTTCATTACATAGCCATATGCAGTTTTATCAGCAACGGTAGCCATTGTTCCTGCCTTGAACACATAATCCTTACCGAAAAGCTCCTCGGTATATCTATGTGAACGTGACTGATATTCACCTGAAAAGTTAAGGTCGATATCAGGCTCCTTATCACCGTCAAAGCCAAGGAAGGTTTCAAATGGTATTTCGTGACCGTCACGCTTCATTGGCTCACCGCATACAGGACAATTTTTAGGTGGCAGGTCAAAGCCCGAGCCCACAGAGCCGTCAAGAATAAACTCACTGTGCTTACACTTTTTGCAGTAATAATGAGGTGCAAGAGGGTTTACCTCGGAAATACCGCCGAAATGGGCGGCAAGTGAGGAGCCTACAGAGCCTCTTGAACCGACAAGATAGCCGTTCCTCTCACTTTCCTCAACAAGTCTTTTTGCAATAACATAAAGCACACCGAAGCCGTGTCCGATAATAGAATCAAGCTCACGCTGAAGCCTGTCCGCAACATATTCGGGAACAGGGTCGCCGTAAAGCTCCTTTGCCATACCCCAGCATTTTTCCGTTAGTTCCTCGTTTGCTCCGTCAATATGGGGCTGGAATGTTCCCGGAGGAATAGGCGGAATATTATCCATAATGCTGTCGGCAATTTTCTTTGGATTGTCTATAACAAATTCTCTTGCTCTGTCCCCTGCCCAAGCAAAATCGTCAAGCATTTCTCTTGTTGTTTTGAAATATAAGGGTGCCTGATTATCTGCGTCTTCAAAGCCCTTTGACGCCATAATAATTGCTCTGAATTTTGCGTCCTTTTCATCAAGGAAATGAACGTCACCTGTTGCAACAACAGGCTTGCCAAGGGTATCTGCAAGAGATATTATTTTTTTGTTTATATCAATAAGGTCCTCTTCACTGTGGATTTCCTGATGAAGCTCCTTATCAGACCTTATCATAAAGGCATTATTTCCGTTTGGCTGAATTTCAAGATAATCATAAAATGAAGCCAGCTCTAATAATTTTTCGTCACTTTCCTTATTTAATATTGCCTGATAAATTTCTCCCTGCTCACAGGCAGAGCCGATAATTATTCCTGCTCTTTTTTGAGCAAGAAGGCTTTTCGGAATAAGAGGACGTGACTTAAAATATTTAACATTCGAGGCAGATATCAACTCATACAAATTCTTTCTGCCGTACTTTCTTTCCTCCTTTGGAATTGACTCGTCCAAAGAGGTATCCTCTTTAACAAGAAGAATAATATGATGACGCTTAAACTGCTTAAGCTTCAAATTCATAAAATCGGGATATAGCTCATCATCAACAAGATATCCCTCCATACCGAGAATAAGCTTAATCTTACCCTTGGCGGCATTATACGCCTCAGGCAAAGCCTGAACAACTCCGTGGTCAGTAACTGCTATTGCAGGATGTCCCCACTTAATTGCCTGATTAACAAGAGCCTTAGGAGCTGAAATACCGTCCATTTCAGATAAAGATGTATGGAGATGAAGCTCAATTCTCTTTTCAGGCTCGTCGTCTGTTTTTTCAATCTTCTTAATGCTTGCGATTGCGTTAGGTCTTAAAACATACTGATTTGAATATGTATCAAACTGATAACCGCCGCTGATAACAATGGTTTTGCTTTCCTCAAGCTTAGCAATAATAGAATCAATCAGGTTTTTATCGTCAAACATTTTGACAGTCATAGATGAGGTATAGTCCGTTATGTCAAAATCGAATATTTTGCTGTTTCCTCGTTTTGTATCTCTGACTTCTGTTTTAATAACGTCGCCCCATACCGTAATATAGCCGTCATCTGAGGCAACGTCTGCAATATTCTTCGGCATTTCAGTAATATTTCTGCCGTGAATTTTTTTGAGAGTATCCTTATAGAGAGGAAGCTCTCCCCACCTTTCGTGGACAACATTCTTTTCTTCCTCTTCCCTGCGGTGCTCTTCCTCAGTCCTTTTCTCCTCTACAGCCTGACGCACAGCCTTTTCAATATCAAAGGTCTGCACCTCTAAAAATGAAACGCTCAAATCAACACCGAAAAGCTTATAGAGTTCAATCTCAACAGCCTTGTCTACCTTTTGTGATTCAAGAACATCCTTACCGCCTTTTTTGAGAAAAACAGTTAAAATACCGTCCTCAAGCTCCGCCTCGGCATCTTCAAAAAAGCCGTTAGCCGCAGGAGTATCTCTTTTCACATATTCAAGAATTCTCTCAATATTTCCGATATCAAATTCGCTTTTAGAAAATCTCGGATTTAAAACGGTTTTATGGAGATTCATAGAATCACTTATAGATTTTTCAGCAGATTTTACAGTCTGATAATCTATAAAAGAATCAAGATAAAATCCTACTGTAAGCGTCCTGCTGCTTCGTGAAACCGTAAAATCCGATATCTCGCCGTTTCCTATCAGGGCATTAATATCAGCGCTTATGTAATTTGAAAAATAGTCCGAAAATCTATTCATTATAACTTCTCAATTTCCTTCATCAATTCATCAAGTAAATCTTTTTCATCAACCTTGCGGAGTATTTCGCCTTTCTTGAAAATAAGTCCGTTACCGTCTCCGCCGGCAATACCGATATCAGCCTCCTTGGCTTCTCCGGGACCGTTTACAACACAGCCCATTACTGCAACCTTAATCGGTTTTTTGCAGTCTCTGAGCCTTTCCTCAACCTGCTTTGCAAGACCTACAAGGTCAATTCTCGTTCTTCCGCAGGTAGGACAGGAAATAAGATAAGGACAGTCCTTTTTAAGTCCTATTGCCTTCAAAATATCAAAGGCGGCAAATACCTCTTTAACAGGCTCGTCTGTAAGGCTGACTCTTATAGTGTCGCCTATTCCTCTTGTCAAAAGAGAACCGATACCGATTGATGATTTAATAATTCCCATTCTTTCGGTGCCTGCCTCTGTTACGCCTAAATGCAAAGGATAATCGCATTTTTCAGCCGCTAACTCATACGCCTTAATCATTGTTTCAACATTTGAGGATTTAATAGAAATAACTATATCGTTAAAATCAAATTTTTCAAGGAGTGATGCGTGATACATTGCAGACTAAACCATTGCCACAGGTGTGTGAGAGACGTATTTTGCAAGTATATTT
>CALYNW010000106.1 GCA_945224895.1 uncultured Clostridia bacterium | reverse complement strand
GTAAGTTACATGACCTACCTTGATAAGCGCAAGGAAGCCGGTACCGATACCGAGCATAAGACCGTCCCGCCATTGTAGAAGCCTCGTCACAGCCTCTTTAACTCTCGGATTTCTGAAGGTAGTTGCGATAAACTTACCTGAACCCTCAGGCTCATCACCGCCTGAAAAACCGCCCGGAAGCATAACAATCTGCGCCTTTTCGATTTCCTCAACCATTTTTGCAATAGTTTCATTGATTCCTGCCGATGAAAGGTTGTTGACAACAAGAATTGACGCCTCTGCACCTGCCTTTTCAAAGGCTCTTGCAGTATCAATTTCGCAGTTTGTTCCCGGGAATGCAGGAATGAATACCTTTGGCTTTGCAACCTTGTTTTTAGCAACGAAAATTGAGCGTTCCTTGTAAAGCGGTACTTCATAAGGCATTTTTGCCTTTTTGCCTGAATCTGTTGCAAATACCTTTTCAAGCTTGCCTGTCCAAGCGTCTATAAGCTCATCAACAGTAAGAACTGCTCCGTCTATAATAAATACGCCGTTATCGTTTGTTTTACCTAAGGTGATACCGTCAAAGCTGTCATCATCAGCAAGCTCAACAACAAAGGAAGCCTCCTTAGGAGCAAACAATGTTTCCTTATCAAGTCCCTGTTCAAAGGTAAAGCCTGTTTTGTTACCGAATGCCATTTTGCATACGCAGGCGGCGGCACCGCCCTCCTTAACTACAGATGCGGCAAGGATTTTACCGTTTCTTACACCTTCGCTGACGCTTACCATAAGAGCCATAGCCTTTTCATAATCGGGAAGTCCCGAGTCCTCGTCAACAGGGAGGGGAAGAAGCTTAACTGTTGAGCCTGTTCTCTTAAACTGAGCAGAAACAGTCTTTGAAGCCTCACTCATACCTACTGCGAAGGAAACAAGGGTAGGCGGTACATCAAGGTCATTAAACGAACCGCTCATAGAGTCCTTACCGCCGATTGACGGGCACTTGTATCCAACCTGTGCAGTTAAAGCACCTAAAAGTGCAGCAGCAGGCTTGCCCCATCTTGACGGAACGTCATTAAGTCTTTCAAAATATTCCTGGAAGGTAAGCCTTGCCTTTGAAGGGTCACAGCCCACAGCCGCCAGCTTTGCAAGAGACTCCGATACTGCAAATGCCGCTGAATGGAACGGAGACCAACGTGAAACCTTAGGAATAAAGCCGTATGCCATTACGGTAGCCGTATCTGTTTCGCCCTTAAGAAGCGGAATTTTTGCAACCATTGCCTCCTCGGGAGTAAGCTGATATTTACCTGCGTATGGCATAAGAACGGTTGATGCACCGATTGATGAGTCAAAGCGTTCAACAAGTCCCTTTTGCGAGCAAACCTCAAGTCTTGAAAGGTTTGCCTTTACAGCCTGTGCATTGTCAAGCTCAGCAAGACATTCAGGCACTTCGTTGATATAAATATTATCACTGTCAACAGCGGTAATTTCAGCCTTAGCGTGCTGTGTTACGCCGTTAGTGTTAAGAAAATCTCTGCTGATGTCAACGATTTTGTCGCCTCTCCAGGTCATTTCAAGGCGGTTGTCAGAGGTTACAACTGCAACAGGTGTTGCTTCAAGGTTTTCTTCGTTTGAAAGCTTTATAAATTTATCAACATCGTTTTTGTCAAGAACAACAGCCATTCTTTCCTGTGACTCGGAAATAGCAAGCTCTGTTCCGTCGAGACCGTCATATTTCTTCGGTACCTTATCTAAATCAATTTTAAGTCCGTCTGCAAGCTCACCGATTGCAACCGACACACCGCCTGCGCCGAAATCGTTACAGCGTTTAATCATCTTAGCAACCTCTGCCTTGCGGAAAAGACGCTGAATTTTACGCTCTGTAGGCGGATTACCCTTTTGAACCTCTGCACCGCAGGTTTCTATTGAGGAAGAATTGTGAGCCTTTGAGGAGCCTGTAGCACCGCCACAGCCGTCACGTCCTGTTCTTCCGCCAAGGAGAACGATAATGTCGCCGTCCTGAGGACATTCACGGATAACATTATCCTTTGGAGACGCACCGATAACTGCGCCGATTTCCATTCTTTTTGCAACATAGCCGTCATCATAAAGCTCTGTTACCTGTCCTGTGGCAAGACCTATCTGATTACCGTAGCTGGAATAGCCTGCGGCGGCTCCTGTGGTGATTTTGCTCTGGGGAAGCTTAGCATCTAAGGTTTCCTCAAAAGGCGTTGTCGGGTCGCCTGAGCCTGTTACACGCATAGCCTGATAAACATATGCTCTGCCTGACAGCGGGTCACGGATTGCACCGCCTAAGCAGGTTGCGGCACCACCGAAGGGCTCAATTTCAGTCGGGTGGTTATGTGTTTCGTTTTTGAACTGAACAAGCCATTGCTCCTCCTTGCCGTCAATTACAACAGGCACCTGAATCGAGCAGGCATTTATTTCGTCGCTTTCGTCAAGGTCATTTACATAGCCTCTTTTTTTCAGCACCTTTGTGCCGATGCAAGCCATATCCATAAGACAGACGATTTTATCTCTGTCGCCGTAAACCTCTTTTCTTATATCAAAATACTGCTCAAGGGCGTCGTTAATTGCCTTGCTGTATTTTCCCTCGTCAATTTTTATTTCGTCAAGCTCCGTGGCAAAGGTGGTGTGACGGCAATGGTCCGACCAGTAGGTGTCGATAACCTTAAGCTCTGTAAGACTTGGGTCTCTGTTTTCATCCTTTGAGAAATAATCTCTTACCCAGCATAAATCCGCAATGCTCATAGCAAAGCCCATAGATTTATGGTATTCTGCGATTTCATCATCACTCATATTTATAAAGCCTGTGATTCTTACGATATCGGCAGGAACGTCTGATTTAACGTCAAGGGAGTCAGGCATATCAAGAGATGCAACTCTTGACTCAACAGGGTTGATTATATAAGACTTAATCTTGTCAAATTCCGCATCTGTGATGTCGCCCTTAACAGCGATAACCTTTGCAGATGCAACAACAGGTCTTTCACCTGCGGTAAGAAGCTGGATACATTGTGCCGCAGAGTCGGCTCTCTGGTCATACTGACCGGGGAGGTATTCCGTTGCAAAATATCTCCAATCCTCGGGAATATTAAGCTCATAATATACGTTATCAAGATTAGGCTCTGAAAGAATTTGCTTAACGGCAACATCAAATTCCTCGTCGCTTACACCCTGAGCGTCATATCTGTTTATAATTCTCAAATCCTCAAGAGCAGTAATGCCGACATTTTCTCTCAGGTCTGTGAGAGTTTGTCCTGCCTCAATGTCATTTCCTTTTTTCTTTTCAACAAAAACACGGTAAACCTTTGCCATAGCTTATCTCCTTTGCAAAGCACGAAAATCTTTTTAAGTATTCCCGCACAATATTTACCTATTATTCTATCATAAAAAGTCCTGCTTGCATATACCAAAAATATATTTTTTTCTTATTATTTTTCTGTTAAAATTTAATATTTGTTTACAATAACTATTCACTATTGTAATTTTTTGTGGTAATATTAAAATATACGGGTAATTTTTACTATTTTTTTGAATAGATATTTTTTAGAATACAGTTAGAGAAGGAAGGCGCAGAAAACGGACAATATATCCGACAACAGTGTTTATGAAGTGGAGTTTATGAATCTTGTTGTTGATAAGGCGGATAATCTTAAGGTTGTTGATTCCGACACTCATTTTTCCGAGTTTACGGGAGTGCATCCGTCAAAGATAAAGCAGGGAAAGCTTTTTCTCCACGATATTATTAAACCTGTTTACAGAGAAGAAATTATGAAGGCTCTGTGTAAAAAGAATTCTCCGTATGTCTATTTTGATGCAGAGTTTATAGATAAAAACAAAAACGAGGTCTTTATTCACTGCACAGGGCAGAATTTTGAAAATTCAAGTCTTTGCAGACTGACTCTTGCAGACGTTTCAAAATCTCGGGAAAAGCAGGCTGAGCTTGAGAAAAAAGCAAAGCAGATGAACTACCTGATTGATTTGGTAACAGGTGGTGTTTGCCTGTTCAAGGTTACGTCAGATATGCACATTGAAGTTACATATATGAACAGTGCCGCCTGTAAGCTTTTCGGCACCAGCAAGACGGCTTATAAGGGGCAAAATTACCGCATTGATGAGTTAATTCATCCTGAGGATAAAAGCCTTGTATTTCAGGCGATAGGCAGGGCAATGGCGACTGACGGCGAGGTTGATATGGAAATAAGGACTATTGTTCATAAGGACGAGTTCAGGTGGTGTAAATTTAATGCCGCCATTCAGAAATATGACGAGGACAACACACCTGTTTTCCACGCAATGATAACCGACATAACCCGTGTTAAGGAGGCAGAGGAAAGGGCAGATAAAATGAACGATACCCTTGTTGAAATGTTCAAAAATCTGCCGGACCCTATTTTCTGTACTGATACAGAGGATGTCTTTAAGCTTCAGATTGTCAGCGAGGATTTTATTAAGTTTTTGGGATATTCACGCCATCAGCTGTTTGAAGAACATAACGGCAGACTTGACGATTTTGTATCCGAAAGGGAAAAGAAGTACGTTGAAGCAACAATGAAAAAGCAAATTCAGCAGGGGAATGAGGTTTTTATACGTTATTCTGTCAGAACAAAAAGCGGTAAGTTTTTTGTAGTTGAGGATGCACGAAAGGTTGTAGTTGATGAAAACGGCAAGGCTTCAATGGTAGGCAGACTTAAAAATGTTACAAAAAAATATTATACCGAGTCAAATGTTCCCGGTATGGTTTGATAAAGCAATGACCGCAGGTTTAATACTTGCGGTCTTTTTGTTTATAAAAATTAGTATTTGTATAGTACATCTGCAAAGCAGATATATTATGTTTCCGCTAAC
>CALYNW010000105.1 GCA_945224895.1 uncultured Clostridia bacterium | reverse complement strand
TCACCGTTTTCATCTTCACCGAAATAATTCATTACGACAAGGCAGATAAGTATGAGAATCATAAAAACTAATGATAAATCCGCACCGAGATTATAATTATTGGCACTTTGAAACTGCGTTTCAATAACGTCACCTATAAGTACAATCTGACCGCCACCCAGCTTTTGCGTAATATAGAATGTAGATACGCAGGGAACAAAAACCATAGTTATTCCGCTGAGAACTCCCGGCATTGAAAGAGGCACAATAACTCTTTTCATAACCTGAAGCCTGCTGGCACCCAAATCCTGAGCCGCCTCAACGAGTGAGTTGTCAAGCTTTGACAAAACAGAATAGATAGGCAGTATCATATACGGCAGAAAATTATACACCATACCCAAAATAACTGCTCCGCCTGTATTTATAAGATTAAGCGGTTTAATTCCCAAATATCCGAGAATAGTATTAATTACACCTGTGTCACCTAAAATAGTCATCCAGCTGTAGGTTCTTATAAGAAAATTCATCCACATAGGAAGCATAACAAGTAACACCATTGTCTGCTGTGTACGCTTACTTACCTTTGAAAAAAGATACGCAAAGGGAAAGCCGATAACAAGACATATTACTGTTGCGGCTAAGCCATATAATACAGATAAAAGTATTGTCGGAATATAGGCGGGTATTTGCTCGACGTTTGAAAGCGAAAAGGCACCGCTTTTATCGGTAAAAGCATAATATGCCACCATAAGAAGGGGCGCAACAATAAACAATACCGTCCATACAAGATAAGGCTTATCAAGAAGCTTAGAGGAAGACTTACTCATTTTCTTCCTCCTCCCAATTATAAGAGGCGTCGGAAATATGGTCCATTTCATCGGAAAAATATGAATAATCGCCGAATTCACCGCTGTACTCGCTTCTGTTCATAACGTGGATAGCGTCGGGCTCGATATACATACCGATTTCCTCTCCCACCTTATGATGCTCGGTAGTTTGAATCATCCATATAAAGCCTGCAACATCAACAAGTATTTCAAAATGTACACCTTTAAAGGTAACGCTTGTAATCCTACCGGGAAGAGAAGCCTTACTACCCTTTTTAACAATTCTGATATCCTCCGGTCTTACTACAACCTCAACAGATGTATTTTCGCCAAAGCCCGAATCAAGACATTCAAAGGTAACACCGCCGAAGGATACAAGATAATCCTTTATCATAGTTGCGTCAACAATATTTGACTCTCCGATAAAATCCGCTACAAAAGCATTCACAGGCTCGTTATATATATCCTCGGGAGTTCCTATTTGCTGAATTTTACCCTTGTCCATTACAACAACGGTATCAGACATTGAAAGGGCTTCCTCTTGGTCGTGGGTAACATAAATAAATGTTATTCCCAGCCTTTTCTGAATTGCTTTACGCGACTTTTGCATATCCTTTCGAAGCTTTAAATCAAGGGCTCCCAAAGGCTCGTCCAAAAGAAGAACGTGGGGATTATTAGCCAAGGCTCTTGCAATGGCAACACGCTGCTGCTGACCGCCCGAAAGGGAGTCAATGCTTCTTTTTTCAAAGCCTTTAAGGTTTACAAGCTCAAGCATTTGGGCAACAGTTTTTCTGATTTCTTCCTTTGGCTTTTTCTGAAGCTTAAGACCGAAGGCAATATTTTCATAAACATTTAAATGAGAAAAAAGAGCATAACGCTGAAAAATGGTGTTTACCTTTCTCTTATGAGGAGGAACATCATTTATTTTCTTTCCTTCAAAAATAACCTCTCCCTCATCAGGTTCAATGAAGCCTGCAATACATCGGAGAGTTGTGGTTTTTCCACAGCCAGAAGGACCAAGCAGCGTTATAAACTCTTTTTTGTTAATATACAAATTCAAATTTTCAAGTACAACGTTATCACCGTACTTTACGGTAATATTCTTAAGGTCAATTATCTTTTCCAATATACACATCCTCATTTTAACCCGATTTGACAAAATGCTGTATTTTACAATTAAGTTCAGTGCAAAATGCCATAGATTAAATATATAAAATGTAGAGTAAAATGTCAATATAAAAAAAGCAGTAAATCAGAATATTTTTTTATTTATCTCAATGCCCTTTTCTGCCGCTTCTATCGTCTCGGATACCCTTTCAAAGTCGCAAACCATTGATTTCGGCTTCATAATGCAATTATCCATACCAAACGGTACGAAGTAATAATTTTTGTAGTTTAAAAGCATACCGATATTTTTGGCGGCGGCTCCCAAGGCGTCATTTGTTGAGACACCTATAACTACAGGTCTGCTGTTTCTCAAATGGCTTTTTGCCGCCATAGTAACAGAGGTATCGGTTATACCGTTTGCAAGCTTTGCCAGAGTATTTCCCGTACAGGGAATAATTGCCAATACGTCAAACATCTTCTTCGGACCGATAGGCTCAGCCTGCTCAATGGTATGAATAATACTGTTTCCCGTTATCTCGATAAGCCTGTTTTGAATATCAACTGCATCTCCGAAGCGTGTATCCATAGTATACGCATTTTCACTCATAATAGGAGTAACATTATGTCCGTCCCTTACAAGTGCTTTAAGTGCCTCCATAGATTTTTCAAATGTACAAAATGAACCTGTAAAGCAGTATCCTATATTCATTTTATTCCCTCCTTAATCATATTCAAAACAGTTTCACCGATAAGATATCCTGCCGTTTTTACCGAATAAGCCGATGGCATTCCCCTGCCGTCAATAAGCCTTAGCTTTTTGTGCTTTGCATAATGTGTATCTACTCCTCCGGGGAAAGAAGCCAAATCAATAAACAAAGTGTCGTCATCAAGGGCGTCAATTTCTCTTTTGGTAAATACTACTTTAGGTACAGTATTAAAAACAACATCATAGTGTCCACGCTCTGATAAGTCGGAGAAATCTATACATTTTGCTCCGTTTGCCTCTGCCAAAACACGGCTGACCTCGTTTCTTGAACAAACAGTAACTTTGCCAGCAAACGCATTTAACGCTTTATGGAGAGCCTTTGCAATTCTGCCGTAGCCCACTATCAGCACATTTGCGTTATAGAGTGCAATATCGCTGTTTTCCTTAAAAAGTGCAATAGCACCCTCAGCAGTCAGGTAGGCATTTTTTTGCTTAAAGGCTTCAATTTTATTATAATCATAGCCCTTGTATTCTCCGACACCGTAAAACACAAGGTTATTTTCAAGCCCCTCAAACATATATTTTTTTACGGGAACAGGCAAAAGAACAAAATCGGCAGACGACTTGTCAACCGTTTCTGTCAGACCGTTTTTAGTAAAATACTCTGAAGCATATATCATTCTTTTATCTTCTTTATACGGAATATAAAATTTTCTCATTTTCATAAAAAACACTCCAAAAATGTCTTTATACATCCTATGAGAGAAAAAAATATTAGTTAATGAATATAGGGTATTTATTTTTTTGCTGAAAAGATGTATAATATTAACAATCAAACATATCACAAGGAGGTAATCCTGTTTATGAATAAAAACGTCGACATTGACGAATTATTGAAAAAGGTTAAAAGAATACACTTCATAGGAATTGGCGGCTCGGGTATGTGTCCACTTGCAGAAATTCTTATTTCTCTCGGATACAGCCTTTCAGGCTCGGACAACAATGATACCGAAACCTTCAGAAGAATTGAAAAGGAAGGCGCCAAGGTTTATCTCGGTCAGGTTAAGGAAAACATTACTGACGATGTTGAGCTTGTTATATATACAAACGCAATACTTGACGGCAACGAGGAGCTTGAATATGCAAAAGCTAATTTCCCCTGCTTTGAAAGGGCTGAGCTTCTCGGTGCAATGAGCCGAATTTTCTCTAACTGTATCGGTGTTTGCGGTACTCACGGAAAGACCACTACATCATCAATGATTACTCAGGCTTTGCTTGAGGCAGGTCTTGACCCAAGTGCTGTAATAGGCGGTAAGCTGCCCTTGATAAATGCTTACGGAAGATACGGTCACAGTCAGAATTTTGTTTGTGAAAGCTGTGAATTCAATAACACGTTTTTGAAAATGAATCCGGACATTGCCGTTATATTAAACATCGACGAGGATCATTTGGACTTTTTCAAGAATCTGGAAAACATCAAAAAATCCTTTAGAGAATTTGCTGAAAAAACTACAAAAACAATTATTTATAATGGTGATGATGAAAATACAGTTGACACTCTTAAAGGCATTACAGGCAAAAGGCTTATATCCATAGGTAAAAAAGACAGCAACGAATGGGTAGCCAAAAACATCATTGTTCCCGGAGGCTTTCATTCATCATATGATGTATACCATAACGGTGAGATGGTAACAAAGATTGAAATATCCGTACCCGGCGAACACAATATTTTAAATTCGCTATGTGCGTTTGTTGCGGCTTATGAAAGCGGTGCTGACGTTAAAAGCATATGCAAGGGATTAAAGGATTTCAATGGTGCAGGCAGACGCTTTGAGCTTTTAGGAACCTACAACGGTATAACCTTTGTCGATGATTATGCTCATCACCCGACAGAGCTAAAGGTAACACTTGAAGCGGCAATGAAAATGGGATATAAGCGTGTGTGGGCGATTCATCAACCCTTTACCTTTACAAGAACATCGCTCCTGCTTGATGATTTTGCAAGGGTTTTGCAGATTCCCGACAAATGCGTTATATCGGAAATTATGGGAAGCCGTGAAGTAAACACCATAGGGATTAAGGCTAAGGACCTTGCTGACAAGGTTCCCGGCAGTATTCAGCTTGACACCTTTGAGGAAATATGTGATTACGTTCTTGAAAATGCAAAAGAGGGAGATTTGGTAATAACCCTTGGATGCGGCGATGTATACAAGGTTGCAAGAATGATGGTAAACAAG
>CALYNW010000104.1 GCA_945224895.1 uncultured Clostridia bacterium | reverse complement strand
GCGAAACCGTAGCTAAGCTTGAAAGCAATGGTACAGAAATTTATCGTACTGATTTAAACGGAAATATAACCTTTGTGACTGACGGAATAGGAATAGACATCAGCACACAGTATTAATAGGATAAAAATTATGAAATGGATAGTAGACAGAATTGAAGGCGACTATGCCGTAGTCGAGCTTGAAAACGGCAAAGCAGTCGACATACCGTTGATTTCACTTCCCGAAAGCATTAAAGAGGGTACAGTGATTAGCGTGTCTGCCGACAAAGCGGAAACAGAAAAAAGGAAAGAAAATATAGACAGCTTGGCAAAAAAACTGTTCAGAGAGTAGTGAGGTATCATATGAGAACTGCCGAAATTGAAAGAAATACAAAGGAAACACAGATTAGTGTAGCACTTAATCTTGACGGAGGAGACGTTGAAATTTCAACAGGCGTTGGATTTTTTGACCATATGCTGACTGCCTTCGGAGTACACGGAGGCTTTGGTCTTAAGGTTAAGGTTACGGGAGATTTGGAGGTTGATACCCACCATACTGTAGAGGATACAGGTATTGCCTTGGGTATGGCTTTCAAGCAGGCTTTGGGAGATATGAGTGGTATTGAACGCTATGGTGCTTTTTCTATCCCTATGGATGAAAGCCTTGCTAACTGTGTACTTGATATATCTAACAGACCGTTTCTTGTTTTCAAAGCGTCCTTTGAACAGGAAAAATGCGGGGATTATGAAACCTGTGTAACCGAGGAATTTTTCAGAGCCTTTGCAATGAATTCCTGCATTACTCTCCATATTGAGGTGCCTTACGGAATTAATGCTCATCATCAGATTGAGGCAATATTTAAAGCAGTTGCCCACGCAATGAAAATTGCCTTAAGAAAAAATGCCGACGGTTCTGTGCTTTCAACAAAAGGGGTACTTTAATAATGATAATTTTTCCTGCAATAGATATAATTGATTCAAAGCCTGTAAGGCTTTTTAAAGGCGATTTTTCCACAGCGTCACAGGTTGCCGATGATGCCCTTGAGACTGCCGAGGGCTTTGTTAAGGCAGGTTGTCAGTGGGTGCATATGGTTGACCTTGACGGGTCCCTTAAAAAAGAGCCTGTTAATGCAGAAACCTTTATTGCGGTTGCCAAGGAAACCTCTCTTAAGGTTGAGCTTGGCGGTGGTATCAGAACAATGAAGGATATTGATTTTTACGTAAATAACGGTATAGCGAGAATAATTCTCGGCTCTGTAGCATTGAAAAATCCTGAGCTTGTCAGGGAGGCCGTTAAGGAATTCGGCAGTATTATTGCTGTGGGAATAGATGCTAAAAACGGCTATGTTGCCACAGAGGGCTGGACTCAAAGCAGTAATATTTATTTTACCGACCTTGCAAAGCAGATGGAGTCTGTTGGAGTTGAAACAATTATCTATACGGATATAAGCAAGGACGGTACTCTGTCAGGACCTAACATCAGTCAGCTTGAGGAAATAAATAATTCCGTTTCCTGTAATATTACAGCATCAGGCGGTGTTACTAACCTTGATGATATAGTAAGACTTCGTGAAGCAGGGCTTTACGGTGCAATTTGCGGTAAAAGCATTTATCAGGGTACGCTTAATCTTAAGGAAGCAGTGGAGGCTTGCAATGGTTGATATAGAAAAATATTTTAAAAAGGCAGATTTACTTCCTGCAATAATTCAGGAGGAGTCAACAGGCGAGGTTTTGATGCTTGCCTATATGAACAGAGAGTCAATGAAAAAAACTCTTGAAACAGGATATACTTGGTTTTATTCAAGGTCAAGGCAGGAGCTTTGGAACAAGGGAGCCACATCAGGTCATTTGCAGAAAATTGTTTCAATCTACGGTGACTGCGATGACGATACACTGTTGATTAAAGTAATTCAGACAGGAGCCGCCTGTCATACAGGCAATCACTCCTGCTTCTTTAATGAGATAAAAGGAGAATTTTAATGGACTATATTAAGAGTGAATATCAAACAATCCTTGACAGAAAGGCAGAAAATAAGGACGGCTCTTATACCTGCTATCTTTTTGAAAAGGGAATTGATAAAATATTAAAGAAGGTCGGCGAGGAATGCTCAGAGGTTATAATTGCCGCAAAGAATAATGATAATGAGGAAACCGTTTATGAGATTACGGACCTTATTTATCATATTCTTGTGCTTATGGCTAATCAGGGAATAACACCTGAGGATGTTGAAGCCGCACTTGCTAAAAAGGCTGAAAAGGAAGGAAACCTGAAAAAATTTCACGTGGTAGATAAAAATACATAATGTCTTATAAAAAATGGGTTATAGAAACTGCCGATAAGGAAAAGGCGTCGGCGCTTAGTGAAAAACTTAATATCGACCCTTTCCTTTCATATTTGCTGGCGGTCAGGGGAATTAATGATGAGCTTTCTGTTTCGGAATTTTTGTCCGATAGCGTAAGGCTCGTTTCTCCGTTTCTTTTTGCAGATATGGATAAGGCGGTAAACCGTATTAATCTCGCTCTTGAAAGAAACGAGAAAATCTGTATATATGGCGACTATGACTGCGACGGTGTTACTGCAACGTCACTGCTTTTCACCTTTCTTGAAAGTATGGGAGCAGATGTAATTTACTTCATTCCCGACAGGATTACAGACGGCTACGGAATGAACAACGGCGCTATTGATAAAATTCATTCCTTAGGTACAGACCTGATTGTGACAGTGGATAACGGTATTTCCGCAATTAACGAGGCTGAATATATTTATTCTCTGGGAATGGAGCTTGTTGTAACAGACCACCACCAGATAGGAGAAATTCTCCCTAAAGCAGAGGCGGTTGTAAATCCCCACAGAGAGGATAATAAAATACTGTTTCGTGATTTTGCAGGGGTGGGAGTTGCATTTAAGCTTGTGTGTGCTATGTATGACGGAGACACAGACGATTTGCTTGAGCAGTACGCAGACCTTGTAACAATAGGCACCATAGGTGATGTTGTGCCTTTGGTAGGTGAAAACAGATGCCTTGTAAAATCAGGACTCAGCCTTATAAATAATGATACAAGAATAGGCTTGTCAGCTCTTAAGGAGCTTGCCGGCTCAAAGGAAAGGGAGTTGACGGCAGGCGACGTAGCCTTTCAGATTTGTCCCAGAATTAATGCGGCAGGCAGAATGGATAAGGCGTCAATAGCGGTAGAGCTTTTGATTACAGACGATTATGAAACCGCTAAGGTCAGGGCACAGCAGCTATGCGATGAAAATGAGCATAGACATCAGGTTGAGAATAATATCTCCGAGGATATAGAAAATAAAATAAGAGAAAATCCACGTCTTGCCGAGGACAGAGTTATTGTCATTGACGGAAAGGGATATCACAAGGGCGTTATAGGTATTTCAGCCTCTCATATTTCAGAGGTTTACTCAAAGCCTGCTATCGTAATCGGCGTTGATGAAAACGGCGACGGAACAGGCTCGGCAAGAAGCATTGAGGGCTTCAATATTTTTGATGCCATTTCCTCCTGTGAGGATTTGCTTACCCATTTCGGAGGACATCCTCTTGCGGCAGGACTCGGTATAAAAAGCAGTGACATTCCCGAGCTTCGCAGACGTATAAATGAATATGCCGAAAAATATTATTCCGTAATGCCTGTTGAGACTCTTCATATCGACTGTAAGCTGTCACCCTTTTATCTTACAGTTGATTTGGTCGACAGCATAAGTCGTCTTGAGCCCTACGGAGAAAGAAATAAACAGCCGATTTTCGGTATTTTTAATATGATTCTTTGCTCCGTTACTCCTATCGGTGACGGAAGGCATATAAGAATTGAAGCGTCTAAAAAGGGTAAAATATTTCGTATAGTATTTTTTAAAACTACTGCCGATGAATTTCCCTATAAGCAGGGAGATATGCTTGACTTTGCAGTAAGAATATCAAAAAATCTGTATAAGGGAAGATATTATCTTTCAATTCAGGCGATAGATGTAAGAAAAAGCGGAAGCGACGCAGAAAAATTTTTCCTTGAAAAAACAGATTATCAGCTGTTTCTTTTAGGTAATAAAAACAATACTGCCCTTTATCCCGAAAGAAACGACTGCTCCGTTATATATAAATTTCTGAAGCAAAACGGAGCTTGGCAATATACGGCAGAGGATTTGTATTTTGCCTTAGAGCAAAGGGTGACATACGGTCAGCTTTGCTTTGCCCTTGACGCTTTTGAAGAGGCAGGACTGATTTCAAGAAATAACGGTATTACCATTAATGAGGTTAGCGGTAAAACCGATTTAGACAGCACTAATGTACTTAAAACCCTGAAGGGAAGGCTTTAAAATTGATTGAAGAAGATAAGGTAGTGTATACTGACGATTACGACGACGGCTTCGATGTATTCTTTGAAGAAATAAGAAATAATCCCCAGTATGACAGCGAGAAAATTAAAAAGGCTTATGACCTTGCCCGTGACGCCCATAAAAATCAGCGCAGGCGTTCAGGGGAGCCGTATATTATGCACCCTGTAGCCGTGGCTGAAATTTTGTTCAGGCTTGGTATGGATAACGAATGTATAATCGGCGCCCTTCTTCACGATGTAGTGGAGGATACAGAGTATAATCTTGACTATATCCGCAGGGAGTTCGGCGACGAGGTTGCTTTGCTTGTTGATGGCGTTACAAAGCTCGGTCAGATTCCCCTTTCCACAAGAGAGGAGGTTCAGGCGGAAAACATAAGAAAAATGTTTATCGCAATGAACGAGGACGTCAGAGTTATCATCATAAAGCTTTGTGACAGGCTTCATAATATGCGTACTCTTGAGCATATGCCTGAGTACAAGCAGAGGGAAAAAAGTCTTGAAACTCTTGAAATTTATGCCCCCATTGCTCACCGTTTAGGTA
>CALYNW010000103.1 GCA_945224895.1 uncultured Clostridia bacterium | reverse complement strand
CGAGTTTTTACTGAAAGCACGTTATATCAACTTTTTAATTGATTCAACAAAATCGTTCATTTCGTCAAAAATTACTTCTACTATAATCGACCAATTTATACCCTCATAATCGTGGACAAGCCTATGTCTTAATCCTGCAACAACACTCCATATAATCTCGGGATGTTCTTTTTTCATTTCATCACTGATTTTATAAACCTGTTCGCCGATATTATACAAAGGTGTTGTGACTGCCCACTGTGAAAACTCATCATTCAAAAGCTGTTCCTTTGTAATTGAATGGTCTTTAATCTGTTTTTGCAAGGCTTCCCAAGTGGAAACAATCTTTTTAATTCTTTCGGTATCTGACTTTTTCACGCTATTTTTATTCCCTCTTTGATAACATTGTCATAAAACGGCGTTGAACGGTCAACCTCACAGATTTCAAATGCGTCAACACTTTTTCCCGTCATTTGTCTTAACTCCTCCGCAAAGGCAAAGATATTTGACTTTTTGAAATTTTCGCCGCCGAAAACCAAAACATCAATATCAGACTCTTCCGTTTCCTCTCCCCTTGCATACGAACCAAAAAGGAGTGCATATTCAGCATTATAACGAACGAGCAGTTCTTTTATTAACTTTTCAATATCTGTTCTTGTTGGCATAAGCATTACTCCTTTCGCAATTCTTATAATTATTATACACATAAAGCAAAACTAAATCAACATTTATTATTTTAAGTTCATACTCTTTGACATTTTTCAAAGAATAGTTTTAAGCAAACATAGTTTTCAAGTCACTTACTGTTTCTACAACACATGTTGCACCGGCAGATTTTAATTCATCATAGTCACCATAGCCGTATTCAACGCCGATTGAGTCTATACCGACAGCATTTGCTCCGATTATATCGTGTTTTCTGTCACCCACCATAACAACCCTTGATTTATCTTTTATTTTACATTTTTGTAATGCATATTCAATTACATCTGCTTTTTTAGAGCGTGTGCCGTCCATATTTGAGCCTGCGACAAATTCAAAATATTTTGCCAAATCAAAGTGGCACATAATTCTATCGGTAAATTGCTGTGGCTTTGAGGTAGCAAGAATAAGCCTTTTACCATTATCCAAAAGACATTTCAAAAGCTCATATATGCCGTCATATACTTCATTTTCAAGCAAACCCTTTGTGCTGAAATATTCACGATAGTATTTTACCGCTTCCATTGCTTTTTCATCATCAAAGCCATAAAATTCCTTGAACGATTCGTGCAACGGCGGACCGAGGAATTTTTTTAATACGGACATATCATCAACTGAAATATTATATTTTTCCAAAGCATAGATGATTGAGTTAATTATACCCGGTGATGAATCGGTTAATGTACCGTCAAGGTCGAATAGTATAATATCATAATTTTTCATAGCATACCTCATATTTGAATACTTATAAAAAAGAGCATCTCGTTTGAGATGCTCTTAAATGTTAACCGTTGATTTGCTTTGCGATTTCCTCTGCAAAGTTTTCTTCTCTCTTTTCAAGGCCGTCGCCCTTCATCATTCTGATGAAGTTTGTTGCCTTAATTTCAGTACCAAGCTCTTTTGCTACTGAATCAATGTAGCCGCCAACAGAGCCCTGGAAAAGATCTGAACGAACAAAATCCTGCTCTAACAAGCAAATTTCTTTAATCTGCTTTGCGATTCTGCCCTGAACAAGACCGGTGAAAATCTTGTTTTCGATGATTTCAGCCTTATGTGAAACTGCAATTCCTGCAAGAATTTCAAGGGCTTCCTTAGAAATAAAGTTTGTAAAGTTCTTTCTCTGCTTATTATCAAGTCCCTGATAAACAGTGATGTCCTCGTCACTCCACTTCTTTTCGTTAATAGCTTCTTCAATAAGGCTGTTAAGGATTGGCATTGGAAGTGAATCAGGCTTATTAAGAGCACTGTCAACTGTGATAGAATGCATCTTTTCCGATTCCTCAGCAGAAATATCATCCTTGCTCAAATATTCAGGGCTCATAGCAGCAATCTGCATAGCAACATTCTTACCCATAGCATCAAATTCAGCAGTAGCTGCCTTTGATTCATCAGCTACATCAAAGCCGATCATAACACCAACTGATCCGCCACCGTGGATATATGTTGAAACGATACCGTCCATTGTTTCAAAACGGCGAACCTTCATATTCTCACCGATTGAAAGAACGAGGTCGTTAAGAGTTTCTGTAACTGTTCTGCCTGTACCGTCGAACTCTGTTGCACAAAGAGCATCAACATCAGCAGGATTTGTAGCAACAACTGTCTTTGCAACACCTGTTACAAAGTCCATAAACTTTTCATTCTTAGCAACGAAGTCAGTTTCTGAGTTAACCTCAACAACTACGCCCTTCTTTGCCTGTGCATCATAATAAGGAAGAACAACACCCTCTGCGGCAATTCTTGATGCCTTCTTCTGAGCTGCTGCAAGACCTCTTTCACGAAGATAGTCAATAGCCTTATCCATATCACCATCAGACTCAACAAGAGCCTTCTTACATTCCATCATACCAACGCCGGTCTTTTCACGAAGAGCCTTAACGTCCTGAGCTGTAAATGCCATAATAGTAATTCCTCCTATTCGATTTTAACTTTATAAATTATTCAGCAGCTTCCTCTGAAGCCTCTGCTTCTTCTGCTTCCTCTGTTGCTTCGTCAGCAACGTCCTTACCGTCTCTGCCTTCGATAACTGCGTCAGCCATTGCGCCTGCGATAAGCTTTACTGCACGGATAGCATCGTCGTTACCCGGGATAACATAGTCAATCTCATCAGGGTCGCAGTTTGTATCAACGATAGCAACGATAGGAAGACCAAGCTTCATAGCCTCTGATACTGCGATTCTCTCCTTGCGAGGGTCAACGATAAACATTGCATTAGGAATCTTCTTCATCTCTGTGATACCGCCGAGATACTTCTCAAGCTTTTCAATTTCAAGCTCAAGCTTAACAACCTCTTTCTTTGGAAGAAGGTCGAATGTGCCGTCCTCACGCATAGCCTTAAGCTGAGCAAGACGAGCAACTCTGCCTCTGATTGTCTTGAAGTTAGTGAGCATACCGCCAAGCCATCTTGCATTTACATATGGCATTGCACAACGCTCTGCTTCCTCTTTAACTGAATCCTGAGCCTGCTTCTTTGTACCAACAAAGATGATTGAGCCGCCATCTGCAGCAAGGTCACGAACGAACATATAAGCCTCATCAAGCTTCTTAACTGTCTTCTGAAGGTCGATGATGTAGATGCCGTTACGCTCTGTGAAGATGTACTCAGCCATTTTAGGATTCCATCTTCTTGTCTGGTGTCCGAAATGAACACCTGCTTCTAAAAGCTGTTTCATTGAAACTACGTTTGCCATTATAAATTCCTCCTTTAAGGTTAATTCCTCCACAGACAAGTATGGCAAAAGCCTGATTTGTAACCTACGGCTTATCCTGCCTGTGTGCGTATTCGCTTTCATAGACAGTTAAATTTTGCCTGTCTATACGAATGCTGAAAAATTATAACAGAAAAGGCTTGAAAAATCAAGCCTTTTTTGAATATGTCTCGAAATTTGAGACTTCTCTGAATGTAAATTATCATTAATTAATATCAAGCTCTGACAGAATTTGAGATTCTATCATTGCAGTATCATTGGATTTTGCAATCTCCTTTGCCGTGTTTAAGGAATGCTTACCCCTTATAAATACACCCTCAAAAAATCTTTGAAGATAGGCTAAAGGTATCAGTATTTTATGCTTTGAGGAGTAGAAATACATATTTTTCACAGAGCTTACAGGCGGGAAAAGCCATCTAAAAAATGCTCTGATTTTATCCTTAGTGCTGACTGTATTAGTATTTGAGGCTTGCGCTACATAATGACTGCCCAAATTATTATTTCCAAAGCCGAAAACACCACCGTAAAGAAATGCGTTAGCAAGCAAATCCACCAAATCATCATTCAAATCATAGTGCTTGCTGACAGGTGTATCAAACCAAAGGTTAAGAAGTGTTAAAAGCATTTTTGAGCATTTCTCAATTCCTGCGTCTGTGCACATATTTATAAGCCTTTGCTCGTCAAAATTGTCAATCGACCTTATGCAAACGTCCATATCCATCAGCATTCTTATACCGGCGCCTCTGGCCTTCAAATGCTTTGCCAAATGGAGAATGACATACAAAAGCCTATCATAATTATCAAGCAAATATTCATTGCCGTTTTTACTGCTTATATCAAATATTCTGCCGTTATAGTAATTTCCCAAAACATCGGCGTCTTTATGAATTTCAACCTCAACACCATATACATTTAATACAATTACATTCGGGTTTGCCTGTAATATTTCACAGTCGGACCTTTTAAAAAATTTCAATACCGAGTCAAAATTTTCCTTTCGCACGATAATGTCAATATCTCCGCTTGTTCTGAGTTCAGGCACCGGATAAAATTCACGTACCGATGAGCCCTTGACAAAAGCAAAGTCTATATCGTTTTCGCACATAAAGGATTTTATTTTATCCTGCGCTTTTTTGTTAACCTCATATCTCTGAATTGTTTTTCCGAGATTTTGGTTAAAGTACGATTTGACATTCCCCTGCGGTCTTAAATCATTAGGCATCTGCTTTATTTCATTTGCAATTATTCCCGTAACATTATTTATATCAGCCAGCCTATAGATTTCTTCCCAATCATTAGGAGCATCTGTAGGAGCCTTTGAATTTAAAAAGCAGGAAATTAAATATATAAAGTATTTTCCGTTATTGTCCATATTAACCTCAGATTTGTTAATTAAAGTCGTTTTTTACAAAGCATTTTATTGATTGCCTTCGTCAATAATTCCATAAGGGTGTAAGCAAGCATTCCTATGCCTGCACCTAAAGTATTG
>CALYNW010000102.1 GCA_945224895.1 uncultured Clostridia bacterium | reverse complement strand
GATTTGGAGGGCTTTATTGACGGAGTTGCTTTTGATGGTGGAAAAGGGGAGAATTATCCTCTTGAGCTTGGTTCAAATTCATTTATTCCCGGCTTTGAGGACCAGATTGTCGGACATAAGCCTGATGAAGAATTTGACGTAAATGTAACCTTCCCTGACGATTATGCAGGCGACCTCGGCGGTAAGGATGCTGTTTTCAAGTGTAAAATACACGAAATTAAGACTAAGGAAATGCCTGAGCTTGATGATGAATTTGCAAAGGATGTTTCTGAGTTTGATACTCTTGATGAGCTCAAGGAAGACTTGAAAAAGCAGATTTCCGAAAGAAAAGAAGAAAAAGCTAAGACAGATTTTGAAAACCAGCTTATTGAGCAGGTTGTTGATAATATGGAATGTGAAATTCCCGAATGTATGTTTGACAAGAGAACTGATGAAATGATTCAGGACTATGCATACAGACTTCAGATGCAGGGTATTGACCTTAACACATATCTTTCATATATGGGACAGGATATGGACAGCTTTAAGGCAACCTTCAGAGAGGGTGCTGAAAATCAGGTTAAGGCTTCAATCGCTCTCGAAGCAATCGTTGATGCTGAAAAGATCGAGGCTACCGAAGAAGAAATTGATGCAGAGGTTAATAAGCTTGCAGAGCAGTATCAGATGGAGGCAGAGCAAGTAAAGAAGGCAGTTTCTTCCGACCAGCTTGCCGCTGATATTAAGACAAGAAAAGCTGTTGATATCATTGTTGATTCAGCGGTAAAGGAATAATTATTTATTTTTTTCAAATATTAAAGGATAGTGATTTTAATGGCATTAGTACCTTACGTTATTGAGCAGACCGGTGCCGGTGAACGCTCAATGGATATTTTTTCAAGACTTTTAAATGACAGAATTATTGTTTTGTCTGACGAGGTGAATTCTCAGACCGCATCTCTTGTAGTTGCTCAGCTTTTGTTTCTCGAGGGTCAGGATAAGGAAAAGGATATTAGCCTTTATATTAATAGCCCGGGCGGTTCCGTAACAGACGGTATGGCTATCTATGATACAATGCAGTATATTAAATGTGATGTATCAACAATTTGTATCGGTATGGCTGCATCTATGGGTGCTTTCCTGCTTTCAAGCGGTGCAAAGGGTAAGAGAATTTGTCTTCCTAACGCTGAGGTTATGATTCATCAGCCTCTTGGAAAAACTGAAGGTCAGGCTACTGAAATTGAAATCGCTGCACAGCATATTCTCAGAACTAAGAAAAAGCTTAATTCTATTATGGCTGAGAACTGCGGAAAGACACTTGAGGAATTAACTCAGGCTACTGACAGAGATCATTGGCTTTCTGCTCAGGAGGCACTTGACTTCGGTCTTGTTGACAAGGTTATTGAAAAAAGATAATTTTTAGAGGTAGATTTAATGGCACGTGACGATTCAAGAAAAGCTGTTGCAAGATGTTCATTTTGCGGCAAATCTGAATCTATGGTTCATAAATTAATAGAAGGTCCCGGCGTATTTATCTGCGATGAATGTGTAGCACTTTGCTACGATTTGATTGCTGAAACTTCTTCACTTGACAGACCTCATTCAACGCCTGAAAACTCTGTTTTGCCTAAGCCTGGGGAAATTAAAGCTAAGCTTGATGAGTATGTAATCGGTCAGGAGGATGCAAAAAAGGCTCTTTCTGTTGCTGTATATAATCACTATAAGAGGATTTACAGTTCAAACAAATCAAACAGTGTTGAGCTTCAGAAAAGCAACATTCTTCTTCTCGGTCCTACAGGTGTTGGAAAAACAATGCTTGCGCAGACCCTTGCAAGGATTTTAAATGTTCCCTTTGCAATCGCTGACGCAACAACACTTACAGAGGCAGGCTATGTCGGTGAAGACGTTGAAAACATACTTCTCAGACTTATTCAGGCAGCCGATTTTGATATTGAAAAGGCTCAGCGTGGAATAATTTACGTTGATGAAATTGATAAGATTTCAAGAAAAAGCGAAAATCGTTCAATAACACGTGATGTAAGCGGTGAAGGTGTTCAGCAGGCACTTCTTAAAATTCTTGAGGGTACTGTTTCAAATGTACCTCCCGGAGGCGGCAGAAAGCATCCGCAACAGGAATTTATTCAGATTGATACAAGTAATATTCTTTTCATTTGCGGCGGTGCTTTTGACGGAATAGATAAGATTATTGAAAAGCGTATCGGCGGAAAGGCTATGGGCTTCGGTGCCGATATAGGTTCCGATAATGTTGATAAAACAGATATATTAAAGCAAACAGTTCAGCACGATTTAGTTAAATACGGTCTTATTCCTGAGCTTATCGGCAGAATTCCCGTTATTACTGTTCTTGAAAATCTTGACAAGAGTGCTCTTATCAGAATTATGACTGAGCCTAAGAATGCTATTGTTAAGCAGTATCAAAAGCTTTTTGAAATGGATTCGGTTACACTTGAATTTAAAAAAGATGCTTTGGAGGCTATTGCCGACATTACTCTTGAAAGAAATACAGGTGCAAGAGGAATAAGAAGTGTATTTGAGTCTGTTCTTACGGATTTGATGTATAAGGTCCCAAGTGATTACACTATTGAGAAAATAATTATCACTGAGGATTCCGTTAGAAACGGTGACGAACCGATTATACTTCGCAATCCTAATAAAAAGCCTAAGCTACTTACAGCTGACAGCTTGAAAAATGCTTGATTTAAACTCCCAATCTTTGGGAGTTTTTCTTTACAAATTTTTATTAGTAGGGTATAATGTCATAAGAGGTGATTATTTTGAAAAAAATTATGTCAGTTTTATTATCATTATTTTTAATAGTATCTGTTTTTTCTGTATCCACATCAACTGTTTTTGCTGATAGCAAGGCAAAATCTACTTATGTTACTTCTGTTAAACCTGTTGAAAAGGGTATAAAAGTATCTTGGAAAACTTGTGATTCTGTAACAGGATATCAGCTTATGTATTCTACTAGCTCAAAATTTGAGCAAAAAAAAGTTATTAAAATTAAAGGAAAAGATAAGAGCTCAACACATATCAAGAATCTTAAAAGCGGAAAAAAGTATTATGTTAAGATTAGAACATATAAGGTAAAAGGTGATAACACTAAATATTCATCCTGGTCCGATTATAAATCGGTAAAAACTTTAAAAGCTAAAAACACTCTTAAAACTTATTACTGGGTTGAAAACGGAAAGGTTTATCACACCACAAAAAACTGCACAACATTAAAACGTTCCAAGTCAATTCTAAGTGGTAAGTCTGTTCCGTCAGGAAGAAGACTATGTAAAGTTTGCGGATGATGGATAATTTGTTAAAAAGAACTCTAATATTTTAGGGTTCTTTTCTTTTTTATGATAATTTAATATTGCCTTTTTTTGCGTATTAGTATATAATTTATTATAATTTATATTTTTTAAGTAGGTTATTAAATGACAAACGATATTAATAATTTTGATTTTTCAGATGATAATAATATTTATGAAATTCCCATTATTCCCTTAAGAGGACTTGTGGTTTTTCCTAATATGGTGCTTCACTTTGATGTTGGCAGAAAAAAGAGTGTCAGGGCTCTTAAAACTGCAATGGAAAAGAACCAAAAGGTTTTCCTCGTATGTCAGAAGGATGCGTCGGTTGACGAGCCTGATTTGGCAGATATTTTTGAAGTAGGTGTTTTTTGTCAGATTAAACAGATGATGAGAATACCTAACAGCGAAAATCTAAGAGTTGTTGTTGAAGGTATTGAAAGAGGAAAAATTATCAGTCTTGACAAAAATAAGCAATTTCTTTCGGGTACTGTGGAAATCATTTTTGATGAATGTAATGCTGATATTAATATAGAAGAAACAGCATATCAGAGAGCAGTAAAAAAAGAATTTGAAGAATATGCTTCACTTATGCCAAAAATCAGCGGTGATGTTATTGCCAAGGTAATTTCTATTAAATCAAGCGGTGAGCTTGCAGATTACATTTGCTCTAATACATTTCTTGTGTATAGTGATAAGCAAATTATTCTTGAAACCCTTAATCCGGTTGATAGGCTCAGACAACTGATTGTTGCTTTAAAAAAAGAAAACACCTCCCTTGAAATTGAATCTGAAATACAGGAAAAGGTTCAGGAGGAAATTGATAAAAATCAGCGTGAATATTATCTGCGTGAAGAGATGAAGGTTATTGCAGAAACGCTTGGTGAAAGCGATAATCCAATAGAAGAAGCAGACGAATACAGGCAACGAATTAACGCCTTGAAATGCTCTGATGAAATCAAGGAAAAGCTGTTAAAAGAATGTGATAAGCTGATGAAAATGCCCGGAGGCTATCACGAGGGAACAGTTGAAAGAAATTATATTGATAAATGCCTTGAAATTCCTTTCGGCAAATATACTAAAGACAATATGAATCTTGAAAAAGCAAGAAAAATCCTTGATAAAGACCATTACGGACTTGACAAGGTTAAGGAAAGAGTTGTTGACTCTCTTGCCGTTTACAAGAGAAATCCTGATTTCAGCGGTCAGATTCTCTGTCTTGCAGGACCTCCCGGAGTAGGTAAAACATCCATTGTCAAATCCCTTGCAAAGAGCATGGGAAGAAAATATGTCCGTATTGCTTTAGGCGGTATACATGACGAGGCTGAAATAAGAGGTCACAGAAAGACTTATATAGGCTCAATGCCGGGACGAATTGTTGAGGCAATAATAAAAGCAGGAACAATGAATCCTATCATTTTGCTTGATGAAATTGACAAGGTTGGAAATGATTTTAAGGGTGATCCATCATCAGCACTTCTCGAAGCCCTTGACCCTGAACAAAACAATACATTTACTGACCACTATAATGAATTCCCACTTGATTTGAGCAAGGTTCTTTTCATAACGCCGGAAAATGATGTTTCAGCT
>CALYNW010000101.1 GCA_945224895.1 uncultured Clostridia bacterium | reverse complement strand
TACACGCGTAAGATCGTCGGCAGCGTCAGATGTGTATAAGAGACAGGGTGTAGGTTGTATCAAGTGTGGCAACATTTTCCTCTAACGCCGCACAGGCAATAAAGGTTTTGAAAACAGAGCCCGGAACATATGTATCGGAAACGGTAAAGTTTCTCCACTGATTTTGTACTGCCGCACTCTCTGCCTCCTGCTTTTCGGTCTTATCCGTCAGCTTTTTGATTGCCTTTTTATTTTTGCTGTAGGTCAGCGTGTAAGGTTTGTTGCAATCATAATCGGGTAGCGACGACATTGCAAGCACTGCACCTGTATTGCAGTTCATAACAACTCCGTAAGCACCCTTTGCCTGATATTCCTCCATTGTTTCACGAAGACCCTTTTCAAGATAATACTGAATTGTCTGATTGATTGTCAGGTAAAGCGAGTCCCCGTCGGAGGCTTCAACAGATGTTTCAAAATCGTTAGCGATTTTATTTGAAACCGCATCCTTTGCAGTAATGATTCTGCCGTTTGTTCCTGTAAGCTGTTCGTCATAATATGCCTCAATACCCGAAAGTCCCTGGTCGTCGGCACCTGTAAAGCCGATTACCGAGGAGGCAAGGGAGCCGTAGGGATAATATCTTTTTGTCGCCTGCTCACTGCCGACACAGTCGCCCAGCTTATTTTTTGAAACAAACTCCGAAATCTTTTCTTTAACGTTATTTTCGACTTTTTTCTCAACTATTTCGTAGTGGTTTTCTGCCTTTGTCTTTTTGTAAAGCTCTTGTCTTTCCTCGTCATCGTATTTAAAAAGCTCTGTAAACTCGTCTACAATCAGCTCTCTTTCTTCCTCGCTGTCAATCTCAAGAGGATCAAGATAAATGTTCCATACTGTTGCCGACTGTGCAAGCACATTCCCGTCAGCGTCATATATCGTTCCTCGCATTGCGGATATTTCCGTATCCTTTAACTGCTGGCTTTCTGCCTTTTGGGCAAGCTCCTCGCCTCTGACAGTCTGAAGATAAAATACTCTGACACCCGATGCGGTCATTAGGAAGATTATTATGATTGACATAATGAACAATCTTTTGAGCATTTTTTTGCTTGTATTCATATTTATCTTCCTCCCTCGCGTTTGTTCTCTTATTTATTAAAAGGCTATGAGAGTTAAGTAAAATCTTAACTCTCAATATTTTACGCTATTATTTTTAATAATATTACCCTGCATTCTTTTGCAGAGATTTTGTGTCTGCCTTCTTGCTTTCATTCTGCTGTAAAAGAAGCTGTGCAGCAGCGAGACGCTTCTCCTTATACTGAGAAACATCTATGTATCTAATCTGATTTGATTTCATTTTCGTCATACCAAGCTGTTCAACTGCATATTGGTCAATCATACTCATTGAAACAAGGCTGTCAAGCTCGCTGTTAAGCCTTGTGCTTTCACTTTGCGCCACAGACAAATCCGTTTCAAGCTGTGATATTTCGTGAATCAGCTCGTTCTTTTGGGCAAAGTTATAGAGTATGCCGAAAAGCATAGCAAGGCTGAGTATCGACACAATGGCAATTTTTACTATTTGTGCAAAGCCGATTTTCTGCTCTGCCACAAGCTGAGAACGGCTTTTTTTCTTTGTATTTTCCCTTACCTTAAAGCTCTTTCTATGGTTAGGCTCGGGGATATATGACGGTGCGGCAGATGACCTCTGAACGTCAAATGCTCTGACAGCATATGACGCATCCGAAGAATATGAATAACGTCTGAAATCGCCTGTATTTGTCATCTTTCTCACCTTTCTTAATATTTATTAAAATCAGAATTTTTCAAAAATTCTCAGTCTTGAGGAACGTGCTCTTGGATTTTCCTCAAGCTCCTCCTTTGACGGCGCAATCGACTTAAATGTCTTGCCCTTTGGCTTATTTCCGCATACACATACGGGAAATTCCTTTGGGCATGTACAGCCCTTGCACCATTCGTTAAACCTTTCCTTAACAATCCTGTCCTCTAAGGAATGGAATGTAATTATTGCAATCCTGCCACCCTTTGACAAAATTGAAAAAGCGTCGTCAAGGGTACTGCTTAAAACATCAAGCTCGGCATTTACCTCAATTCTGATAGCCTGAAATGTTTTTCTTGCAGGGTGTCCGTCTCTCATAGCCTTTTGGGGCAGAGAAGATTTTATAATATCAACAAGCTCAAAGGTGGTTTCAATAGGCTTGTCCTGTCTTGTCTTAACAATATTAGCGGCAATTCTTCTTGCAAATTTCTCCTCGCCGTATCTGAAAAGTATATCGGCAAGCTGTTCCTCGCTGTAATCGTTTACAACATCTCTTGCACTTAAACCGCTTTTGCTCATTCGCATATCAAGGGGTGCATCCTTGTGAAAGGAAAAGCCTCTTTCGGCAGTATCAAGCTGAAATGAGCTTACTCCCAAATCAAGAAGCAAACCGTCTATTTCATCAATTCCAAGGCGTTTTACAATGGCTTTGATATTTGAATAATTGTCGTGAACTATAGTGACGTTTTCTCTATCGCCTAAGCGTTCATTCAGCACCTTTATTGCATCGGGATCTCTATCAACGGCTATTACCCTTTTTGCCGTTTTTGCAATCTCGCTTGTGTGACCGCCGCCACCTGCGGTGCCGTCAATAATTATTTTATTTTCCGATAAATCAAGCGCCCTTACTGCCTCGTCAAACAGCACGCTTTTATGAACAAACTCCATTATTCTGCGTTGCCCTTTACCTTATCCATCAGGTCATAGATACCCTGAGTATGGTCATAGGTGTTATAAATCTTTTCATACTCGTCGGTATTCCAAATTTCAATAACCCTGCCTTTTCCCTTAAAAACAACAGTTGACTCATTAGTAAGAGCCGCCGCCTCTTTAAGACGCTGATTAACCGTAAATCTTCCCTGAGCATCAAGGACCGCCTCCTCGGCATTATCAAGGAAGCTTGTAACTGCGTCATACTTTTGATTCTCAGTACCCTGCTGCATTGACTCGTACATATTTTCAAAATGCTCCACAGGATAAAGAGTAAGGCATTTACAGCCTCTTACAGTAACGGCAACCATGTAAAATTCCTTTCCCAAACGCTCTCTCCACTTGGTAGGAATAGAAAGACGTCCCTTTGAGTCAAGCTTATATCCGTCTAAGGTGCCGACAAAAAGCTGCATATCTATCCTTCCTTTCTCAAGTAAATTTACACTTTCAATGCTTGTCTGTAATGGGAATTATATTGAAAGTTATGGGATTTCATAGGAATTTTCACCACTGACTATATTATATAAGGGATTTACTATATTGTCAAGGCTTAATTTTACGGCAAAGCAAATGTAATTTATTGTAAGTATTTGTAATACTTTTGTAACCTATCAGGCAAAAAAATAAAGAAATAAAGTTGTACAAATGTCTATAATATGATATACTTACTTTAATAAATTAAAGGAGAATTCCATATGAGTGATTACAAAACCACTTGGAGAGAAAAGATTGGCTACGGTGTAGGCGCTATCGGTCTCGACCTTAGCTACGGACTATTTTATTCTTATCTTTCCTATTATTTATCAAGTGTACTGGGACTTAAGGAGGGCTTTTTGCTTCTACTGACTCCCCTTGCAAGAATTTGGGACGGTATTAATGACCCTATGATGGGTACTATCGTAGACAGCACCAAAACAAAAATGGGCAAATACAGACCTTGGATTGTTATAGGTGCTCTGTCAAACGCAGTTGTACTGACGCTTCTTTTTACAAGCTTCGGTATGAGCGGAACAAGACTTTATATTTACATAGGCATTATGTACATTTTATGGGGAATGACTAATACAATGGCTGATATTCCCTATTGGTCAATGGTGCCGTCCTTTACAAACGATCCTAAGGACAGAAACCGTGTTGCACCCGTTGCAAGGACTTGTTCAGGATTAGGGCAGGGACTTATCCCAGATTTAACTCCCATAATTCTTCCTATGCTTTCTTCCGGAATGACTACCGACAAGGGCTATTCTGCCTCAGGATTTTCAAGGTGGGCACTGATTTGTGCCATAGCACTTGTGTTTTTCTCAACGATTTGTGTACTGAATACAAAAGAACGTCACGTTGTTTATAACAATAACGGAGAAAGGTTTTCATTTAAGAAGATGTTTTCCGTAATTGCACATAACGACCAGCTTGTTGTATTTATCATTTTTGCAATGCTTTCAAATGCAGGCTGGTATCTTACAAGCGGTACGGCTGTTTACTATTTCACAGATGTTTTAGGCAAGCCAAAGGCTCAGAGCCTTTTCTCAACCATAGGTGCAATTGGCTCTGTTTTAGGTCTGCTTGTAATTCCCGTTCTTTCAAAATGGTGGTCAAAGAGAAAAATTTATCAGTTTTCACTTTGTCTTACCATTGTAGGCTACGTACTGATGCTTATATTCGGACCTGTACTCAAAATAACTATCCTACTTGATATAAGCTATATTTTGGCTTCAATAGGAATCGGCTCAATGTTTGTTGCTCAGACAGTATTTCTTGCGGATATCGTTGACTACGGCGAATACAAAAACGGTGAAAGAAATGAATCAATCACCTTCTCTATGAAGGGATTTCTGCAAAAGCTTGCATATACCATTCAGACAATAATTCTTTTCGGCGGTTTGAAAATTATGGGCTACAATCAGCAGATACTTTCAAATTCAATCAATCAGCAAACTAAAACGGCTATCGGCGTTATTTGCTTCGGCGTTCCGGTAGTTCTTGTAACCCTTTCGCTGATTGTGTTTACAACAAAATTCAAGCTTTACGGCGACCTTGCTGATAAGGTTCATGATTATGTGGCTGAAAGAAGAAGTAAATAAATTTGGGTTTATCGAGATGTTGTTGAATGAAGCAACTGCTTATAGCGGGCTTGCACTGCAAGCCCCTACGAAAGTTTGTTCCCTCGGCACAGTACGCAAC
>CALYNW010000100.1 GCA_945224895.1 uncultured Clostridia bacterium | reverse complement strand
GGGAGACACTCTTGCAAATGTCCCCGCCTGTTATATGGAAAAGGATACCGCCTACAGAGCCGTGTACCGTCTTGACCGTGATACAAGCGGACTTGTACTTATTGCGAAAAATGAGCTTGCCGCCTGTAAGCTTGCAGGTAAGGTGAAAAAGTCATATTATGCAGTCTGTCAGGGAATACTGACAGGCGAGGGGACCATTGACCTGCCTATCCGCAGAATTGAAGAAAGCATAATTGTGAGGGGGGTTTTTGATGACGGCGAAAGAGCTGTTACCCATTGGAAAGCTGTTAAAAGCTTCAACGACAAAACACTATTATGTATTAATCTTGAAACAGGAAAAACACATCAGATAAGAGTCCATTTTTCACATTTGGGTTATCCGCTTTTAGGTGATAGTCTTTACGGCGGTGACTGTACTGAAATTAACAGACAGGCTCTACATTGTAAAACAATTTCCTTTATCCACCCTGTTACAGGGCAGAATATTACGGTAGACAGCGATTTTCCCGATGATATTAAAGCAGTTTTAAAGTGAGGTAATTTTATGCCTGGGTTTTCAACACATTATATTTTCGCAAAGGAATTGTTGCCTTTTGTAAAAAAAACGGCTGATTTTAATGTTAATGAGGATGCTGTACTTATAGGTACTCAGGGACCTGATATATTCTTCTTTCACAGGATTATGCCTTGGCAATTCGGCAAATCCTTAAGCAAGGCAGGCTCAATGCTCCACAGAGCAAAGCCCTGCAATATCCTTGAGGCAATGAAAAGCTACTGTGAAAAATTATCAAGTCCCGATATTGCAAAATCATATGCTTACGGCTTTATAATGCATTATGCCCTTGACAGAAAATGCCACCCCTTTGTTTACAGTCTACAGGATAAAATGACAGGTGAAAATCATTTTTTAAATCCTCATACTGCCCACAATATAATAGAGATGTCGGCGGATTGCTGTATGCTTAACAAAAGAATGAATCAGGAAAAGCCTTATCTTTTCAAAACATACGATACAATAAATGATAATGATAAAATATCAACTGAAATCGGCAGACTTTGGGAATATGTTATGCCTGCTTCAATAGGCGTTAAAATCACCGAAAAGCAGGGAGCACAGGCGGTAAAGGACACTAAAGCCGTGCAAAAAAATTTGCTCGATAAATATTCTTTAAAGAAAATTTTGGTGCGTCCTTTAGAGCTTGCCGTTTCTCCTGTTACAAAAAATTTCAGAATTACGTCAATGTTACGTCCAAAGGACTTGGAAAAAGCAGAAAAGTATGTTAATATAGACAGGAAGAAATGGTTATCCCCATATAGCCATAAGGAATTTTGCGACAGCTTTGAGGACCTTTTTGAACAGGCACTTGAGGATGCGAAAATAATGCTCCTTAGATTTCAAGCAGGCGACAGCTGTGCAGATATAACGGATAACCTATCATTTTTAACAGGAGTTGAAGTAAAATGAAAACAATACCAAGCTTTCAGATTGACCACAATATTCTTAAGAAAGGAATTTATATCAGCCGTATTGACGATGATATCACAACATATGATATCCGTATGAGAGAGCCTAACAGAGAGCCTGTAATGACAAATGCGGCAATGCATACAATAGAGCATCTTTTTGCTACCTATGTACGTAATACCGAGTTCGGAGACAATATTATATATTTCGGACCTATGGGATGTCGAACAGGCTTTTATTTCCTTACAAGGAGTCTGACAGATAATTACACTATCGGACTTATCAAGGAGGCATTTCAGTTTATTGTGGACTATTGGGGAGTAATTCCCGGTGCGTCACCAAAGGAATGTGGCAACTGCCTTGACCATAATCTTCCGCAGGCAAAGGAGGAGGCAAGGGCATTTCTTGAAATTATCAAGGATTGGAGCAAAGAGGATTTAAAATATCCTACAGCCGAGGACGAGGAATAATTAAATATTTGCATAAAAATAAGGGAATGTGTATTAACAAATACACATTCCCGTTTTTTTATTTATTTATTTATTTATTCAACACCGTTTAGTTGCTTCCAGTGGATTTTGCAGTAATTCTTTCCGTCTATCGGCGGATAGTCCTCATCGTCAACCCTTGCTTCATTGTAGCAATCATATTCGCCCTGATAAGCACATCTGATTGCGTCGTCACCGCCCTCTGAGAAAGACGGAATAAATGAGTAAAGGAATATGCCTACAACTGCAACCACGATAACAATAGGTGCCAATTTTCCGTTTGTCTTTTCTGTCAGCTTTTTGAAAAGCTTTGATACGTCAATTTTATCAAGAGCAGTTTTTTCAAAAATCTTAACAACAAGCCCTGCAATAAGATAGCCAAGACAACCTGCAATGATACCGATAATCATACCGCCTATAACGTCTGACGGATAGTGAACCATAAGATATACACGGCTTCCCATTGTACCAAGTGCAATTACAGGGAAAAGATAAGCAATTTTCTTTTTATCCTTTTTAAAGCAAAGGAAAAGTGACGTTGCTATTTCAAATGCACCTGTGGTGTGACCTGACGGGAAGGAGTAGTCGCTTTCCGAAAGAGCACCTGCACCTATGTACCAAGCCCAGTAATCAGCATTGCTTTGAAGGGTGTTGTACGGTCTTAATCGAAGTACGGCAGGCTTTGCAATAACATTTGTAACAAGTGTTCCTATAACCACTGCAAAAAGCAGCGAAAAGCCGTATTTTCTTGTCTTTTTAAAGAAACAAAGAACAATGGCAAGAACAACAATCGGTATTACGAATGCTTCGTCACCGAAGGCTGTAAAGAATTTTGCAATGAAGGTTAAAAACGAGCATTGCATTGCACCGAAAATGTGGTATACCCACAAGTCAAAAGAGTAAAACACCTTATCAAGGGTGTCACCCAAGGTTAATAGAATAGGACTCATAATTTCCTCCTTAATTTTTCTAAGCCTATATTATCAAATTACGGCAAAAAATTCAACACCGATTAATAAATTTGTATTATATTAACTGTTTCTTATATGCGTATTTGGATAAAATAAAATTTTTTGAAAAATTCCTAAAAACCTATTGACAAAGTAGGCAATGTATGGTAAAGTGTAGACAACACAAAAACCTACAATGTTAGTAGGCAATGGAGGTAATAATGAATGAACAGATATTTTTCATTATTGATTAGCAGTAATTATAAAAATGAACGAATGTGCTTTCGATGTATGAGCTCTTAATTTTAACAAAAATTTTTTACATTGAAAGGAAATAAATATTATGTCAGATTATAAATACCATTTTGAAACATTACAGCTTCACGTAGGACAGGAGCAGCCGGACCCGGCAACAGATGCAAGAGCGGTTCCGATTTATCAGACCACATCATATGTATTCAGAAACAGTGACCACGCACAGGCACGCTTCGGTCTTGCAGATGCAGGAAACATTTACGGCAGACTTACAAATTCAACGCAGGATGTTTTCGAGCAGAGGGTAGCGGCTCTTGAGGGTGGCATAGCGGCTCTTGCAACTGCCTCAGGTGCGGCAGCACTTGCCTATACATTTCAGGCTCTTGCAACAGCAGGCGATAATATAGTTTCGGCAAAAACCATTTACGGCGGAACATATAATTATCTTGAGCATACATTTAAGAATTACGGCGTTACAACAACATTTGTTGACCCTGATAACCTTTCAAATTTTGAAAAGGCAATAAATGAAAAAACAAAGGCACTTTTCATTGAAACCCTTGGTAATCCCAATTCAAACTTGGTTGATATTGAAAAGCTTGCAGAGATTGCCCACAGTCATAACATTCCTCTTGTTATTGATTCAACCTTTGCAACGCCTTATCTTCTCAGACCTATTGAATACGGTGCAGATATTGTTGTCCACAGTGCTACAAAGTTTATCGGCGGTCACGGAACTACTCTTGGCGGTGTAATCGTAGACAGCGGTAAATTTGACTGGAGAGAAAGCGGTAAATTCCCGCAGATTGCAGATGCAAACCCAAGCTATCACGGTATCAGCTTTGTTGATGCGGCAGGACCTGCGGCATTTGTAACATATATCCGAGCAATACTTCTTCGTGATACAGGCGCAACAATTTCTCCGTTTAATGCTTTCCTGCTTCTTCAGGGACTTGAAACTCTTTCACTCAGAGTTGAAAGACATGTTGAAAACACCAAAAAGGTAATTGATTACCTTGTAAGCAATCCAAAGGTTGAAAAGGTAAATCACCCGAGCATTGACAAAAGATATAAGGATTTGTATAACAAATATTTCCCAAAAGGTGCAGGCTCAATCTTTACCTTTGAGATTAAGGGAGGAGAAAAAGAGGCAAAGAAATTTATCGATAGCCTTGAAATTTTCTCAATTCTTGCGAATGTTGCAGATGTAAAATCTCTTGTAATTCACCCTGCAACAACAACCCACAGCCAGCTTAGTCCCGAGGAGCTTGCAGAGCAGAATATCAAGCCTAACACAATCAGGCTTTCAATCGGTACCGAGCATATCGACGATATTATCCACGATCTTGACCAAGCATTTTCGGCAATAGAATAATTAATTTAACAATATTTTATGATAGGAGATAATTATTATGGCAGTATATAAATCAGCCCTTGACCTTGTAGGTAATACACCGCTTGTTGAGGCAACAAATTTTGAAAAGGCGAACAATCTTGAAGCAACCGTGCTTGTTAAGCTTGAATATTTCAATCCGGCAGGCTCTGTAAAAGACAGAATTGCAAAGGCAATTATTGAAGATGCAGAGGAAAAAGGCAAGCTTAAAGAAGGCTCTGTTATCATTGAGCCTACAAGCGGTAATACAGGTATAGGTCTTGCGGCAGTTGCGGCTTCAAAGGGCTACAGACTTATTATCACAATGCCTGAAACAATGAGTATTGAAAGAAGAAATCTTATGAAGGCATATGGTGCAGAGCTTGTTCTTAC
>CALYNW010000099.1 GCA_945224895.1 uncultured Clostridia bacterium | reverse complement strand
TTTCAATGATTGATACATCAAAGGTACCGCCGCCAAGGTCATAAACCATAACCTTCTGGTCGTCTTCCTTGTCAATACCGAAAGCAAGAGCAGCAGCAGTCGGCTCGTTGATAATTCTCTTTACATCAAGGCCTGCGATTTTACCTGCGTCCTTTGTAGCCTGACGCTGTGCATCTGTGAAATATGCAGGAACTGTGATAACAGCCTCTGTTACCTTTTCGCCGAGATAAGCCTCTGCATCGCTTTTAAGCTTTTGAAGAATGATAGCGGAAATCTCCTGAGGAGTATATGCCTTGCCGTCGATTGTTACCTTGTAATCGGAACCCATATGTCTCTTGATAGATGAGATTGTTCTTTCGGGATTTGTGATAGCCTGACGCTTTGCTACGTTACCTACCATTCTTTCGCCGTCCTTTGAAAATGCAACAACTGACGGTGTTGTTCTTGCACCCTCTGCGTTTGCGATAACTACAGGCTCACCGCCTTCAATTACGCTTACACAGCTGTTTGTTGTACCTAAGTCAATACCTATAATCTTGCTCATAATTAATTCCTCCATTTAGTTTAGATATGATTATTTGTTTGATTTTTATATTAGTTGGCTGTTTTGACCATTGCAGGTCTGACAACCTTATCACCTATTTTATATCCCTTTTGGAAAACATCTGTTATAACATTTTCCTCCAGCGAATCGTCCTCCACGTGCATAACTGCGTTGTGGAAATTCGGATCAAACTTTTCTCCGACCTCACCGCAGGTTGTTACTCCTAATTTTTCAAGAGATGTCATAAGACCGTTAAAGGTCATTTCAACGCCCTTTTTAAGTCCCTCATAATCCTCCTGCTCGTTTGCAAGGGCTCTTTCAAGATTGTCTGCAACGGTCAGAATTTCTTTAACCGCTTTTGCTGTTGCAAAGGTAAAGCTTTCATTCTTTTCCTTTTCGGAGCGCTTACGGAAATTTGCATATTCCGCAGTCACTCTCAAAAGCTGATCCTTTGTATCTGCAAGCTCCTTTTCAAGAGGATTTTCCTCTGACTTTTCTGCACCCTTTTCTTCCTTGCCGTCAGTCTTTACAACTTCGGTTTCTTTTTTTGCTTCCTTTACTTCCTTTTCATTTTCACTTGAAGTATCGTTTTTCTTTTTACTCATACGCTGCCTCCTTTTGATAAAAGTATGTCAACAGTGTCCATTATATATCGGGTCTTCGGAATAATATCCTTGTAGTCAATTCTCATTGAGCCTACAATTCCGATTGCCGCCCTTTGGTTATTTCCGTAGGTGTATTTTGCTACTGCGGTTGATGTGTTTTTCAACTCGTAAAGAGGATTTTCGTCGCCTATGAAAAGAGCCTTTTGATTGTTCGACTCGGTAAACTGCTTGACAGCCTCCATAAGCTGCTTCTTCTCTGTTAAAAATGACAGAAGCTTATATACATCTGCACCAAGCTCCTTATGGGAAAGAAGATTTGTTTCTCCCTCAAGCATCAGCTTGCTTTCAGATGCCTCGGCGCAAAGGGAACAAAGTGATGTAAGAACGGGGAGCAAATCAAAAATTCTTGCTCCTGCCAAGCCTACTGAATTTTGTATCAGTGCCAAATTTATTTCACTTAGCTGAGCTCCTATGAAGAACTTGTTTAATATGGTATAAAATATACTGCGAAATTCATCATCAACAGCACAGGGCATATTTATAAGTGATGATTTAATTTTACTGCCTACGGTCAACATAACAAGCATTGCCTTTGAATTTCCGGCAGGTATCAGATCCACTCCCTGAATACAATCATAGGAATCCTCCGGCATACAGTAAAATGATGCACAATGTGAATATTCACTGAGAAGCCTTGAAGCGTCTGCCAAAAGTCTTTCGGGGTCTCCCGAATTTATCGAAAGCGTTTCGCTTATCCGTCTTGCATCATAATCCGAAACAGGATTTTCCTTCATAAGCGTATCTACATAATATCTGTATGACGCCTTGCCGGGAACTCTGCCGCCGCTTGTGTGCCTTTGCTCAAGGAATCCAAGCTGGGAAAGATAAGCCATTTCATTTCTGACCGTTGCACTTGATACGGGATATGGCAAAAGCTGACAAAGTGTTTTTGAACCGATAGGCTCGCCTGTACGCAAATAATACTCAATAATCAAATTAAGTATGGCGTGACGTCTTTCACTTATCATCCTTTCCACCCTCTTTTTAACTGTTAGCACTCTCATAACCTGAGTGCTAATTTACCTATATATTATATCCGTTTTTTCGTTTTGTCAATACTTTTTTCTTGATTTCACCAAAAATTCATTATTATGTAACAATTACCAATTATAAAATTATTCATTGTCGGGAAAAGGTGTTTATTATTAAACCGCCTATCTTCTCGTCTGCGTGCAGGCTCAGCCTGCCAAATACTAATTTTAAAAGCCTTCCGAACACATATATTCGGAAGGCTTTTGTTATTGCTGTGTTTTTTTATTTAATAAGTGAAATGCCTGTCATTTCCTCCGGTTGCGGAAGACCGAGAACCTTAAGCATTGTGGGAGCGATATCACAAAGTCTTCCGCCCTCACGAAGCTCTGTACCCTCACCGCAGTTAGCGGCTACAAAAGGAACAGGGTTTGTTGTGTGAGCGGTAAACGGTGAGCCGTCAGGCTCCTGCATACAGTCTGCGTTGCCGTGGTCGGCAGTAATAAAGAGAGCACCGTCCATTTTTTTAACAGCCTCGTAAAGAGAGCCTACGCACTTGTCAACTGCCTCAACTGCGGCTACGGCAGCATCAAAAATTCCTGTATGACCAACCATATCGCAGTTTGCAAAGTTTACGATAACAACATCATATTTACCTGAAAGCACAGCCTCGTCAAGCTTTTCCGAAACCTCATAAGCACTCATTTCAGGCTTAAGGTCATACGTTGCAACCTTTGGAGAGGGGATAAGAATTCTGTCCTCTCCCTCGTTTACAGCCTCAACACCGCCGTTAAAGAAGAAGGTTACGTGTGCATATTTTTCAGTTTCTGCAATACGAAGCTGAGTCATATTGTTTTTGGCAAGATATTCACCAAGAGTATTTTCAAGGATCTGTGGCTTAAATGCAACAAGAACATTCGGCATTGTTGCATCATACTGTGTCATACAAACGTAGGTAACAGGGAAACGGTCACGGTCAAAGCCCTTGAAATCGTCGTCAACAAAGGTTCTTGTGATTTCTCTTGCTCTGTCAGGTCTGAAATTGAAGAAAACTACGCTATCGTTTGCACCGATTCTGCCTTCGTTTTCAAGGCATACTGTTGGCTCGATAAATTCATCTGTTACATTTTTGCCGTCAGCGTCAACCTTTTCGTATGATTCTTCAATAGCCTTAACAGGATCATTTGTCTGAATACCCTTGCCGAATACAAGAGCATCATATGCCTTCTTAACTCTGTCCCAGTTATTGTCACGGTCCATAGCGTAGTATCTGCCAACTACTGTAGCAACCTTACCTACACCGATTTCATCAAGATTTTTGATAGCGTCGGCAACAAAATCCTTACCGCTTGTGGGGGGAACATCACGTCCGTCCATAATGCAGTGAAGATAAACTCTGTCAAGTCCCATTTTCTTTGCAAGCTTAACGATTGCCCAGATGTGTGAGTTATGAGAATGAACACCGCCGTCACTCATAAGTCCCATAAGGTGAAGAGAGGTGCCGTTATCAATAGCGTTTTGAACAGCGGTTCTCATAGCCTCGTTTTCATAAAAATCGCCGTCTTCAATAGACTTTGTAATTCTTGTAAGCTCCTGATAAACTATTCTGCCTGCACCGATATTGGTGTGTCCAACCTCTGAGTTACCCATTTGACCGTCAGGGAGACCTACGTCAAGTCCTGACGCACCTATATAGGTGTAGGGATTTTCAGCCATAATTTTATCAAGATTTACCTTGTTAGCGGCGGCTATAGCGTTGCCGTAATCGGAGTCATTCTTTCCGAAGCCGTCCATTATACAAAGTACAACAGGTTTTTTCATATTCAAGTCCTCCATATACATTGTAAAAAGGTGGTTCTGACTTACGCCCGAACCACCCCCAAAATCATAATTATTTGCTTGCAGCCTTAACGATGATTGAGAAATCCTCTGCTTTAAGAGAAGCACCGCCGATAAGTCCGCCGTCAACGTTAACTTTATCTGTAAGCTCGTCAGCATTCTTTGCGTTCATTGAACCGCCGTACTGGATTGTTACACCCTCTGCGGCATCAGCACCGTAAGCCTCTGCGATTGCGGCACGAACAAATCCGTTACCCTCATCAGCCTGGTCGGCAGTTGCTGTAACGCCGGTGCCGATTGCCCATACAGGCTCATAGGCAATAATAACATTCTTAAGCTGGTCGGCAGTTACGTTTGTAAGAGCCATCTTTGTCTGGAACTTTAAGAGTGTTTCAGTATAGCCAAGCTCTCTCTGCTCAAGGGTTTCACCAACGCAAACGATTGGCTTAAGACCTTTTTCAAGAGCCTTAAGTGTACGAAGATTAACTGTCTGGTCTGTTTCGCCGAAATATGTTCTTCTTTCGCTGTGACCGATTACTACATATTCAACACCAAGCTCAACAAGCATATCGGCAGCTACTTCACCTGTGAATGCACCACTGTCCTTGAAATGTACATTTTCAGCACCGATTTTGATATTCGAACCCTTTGCAGCCTCTACTGCAGCAGGAATATCAACAAATGGTACGCAGAGTACAACCTCGCAGTCAGCGTCTGCAACAAGTGGTTTCATTTCATTGATAAGGGCTGTAGTTTGAGCAGGAGTGTTGTTCATCTTCCAGTTACCTGCGATAACAGCCTTACGAAGATTTTTATTCATTACCATATACCTCTTTTATAAATAATATTAATTATCGGATTAATCAGTCTTTGTCCTGAAGAGCACAGATACCGGGAAGGTCCTTACCCTCAAGGAATTCAAGAGATGCACCGCCGCCTGTTGAAATGTGGCTCATCTTGTCAGCAAAGCCAAGCTTTGTAACAGCCGCAACAGAGT
>CALYNW010000098.1 GCA_945224895.1 uncultured Clostridia bacterium | reverse complement strand
GCCTAACCATATCCTTTAACACAAATTCAGCCATCGGCGAACGGCAAATGTTCCCATGGCACACAAACATAATTTTAATCATATTACTTTTTCCTACTAATTAGCCTCGTTAATATTTCTTATCCATTCATCTAAAAATTCCATCTGTTCTTGTGTGTGAAACCAATGCTCGCCACCGTCCATTATAGTAAGCGTAGCTGGTGCTTTTGAGCAGAATTCCTTAATCGTATCGAGAGATTGCAGGTTATCCGCACTACCATAAAGTATATCGGTAGGCACCGTCCAGCTTATCTTATGATTTCTGACATATTGAATATAATCCCAAGATAAATCATCTCCTAAATCCACCGGAATTATTTTCTTCTTTTCAAGCTCCTGCTCGGTTGTTCCTGCCCATTCAATCATATTAAGGATTAGCCTTTCAAGGCTTACGATAGGAGAAATGAAATACGCCTTATGGATGAATTTTTCAATCCCCGAATTCATTGAAAAATATGCTCCGATGCTGTTTGCTATCAAGGTAATTCTGTTGTATTTATGGGAAAGCTCTTTGAATTTATCCGTAAATTCCGCCTTTGCATCCCAAGGATTTTCCGATTTATAATCAAAGCCATAAACATCCTCTTTGAAAAATTGCTTATAATGCTCAGCCTCGCTTGCACTGCCACCCTTGCCGTGAACATATACAACTATATTTTTTTGATATTCCATCGGCACATATTGAATACCGTCCACGTCCTGAACATCATCTGTTTGAACAAAGCCAAGCTTATTATATATCGGGGTTGCAAACAGGGAAGAATGGACGGTTACGGTTTTTGATGTGTTTTGTGCAAGGACTGTGTTCCATAGCTTTCTGCCGATTCCCTTGCCTTGATGTGCTCCGTCAACGAAAAACAATGCTATATGACTGCCTTCTTTTCTTGTGGCGATAATTCCCAATAGCTCCTTGCCGTCAAATGCACCGTAAGCAGTCAGCGAATCAAGATATTCTTCGGAGTGAATTGCGTTCCAAAAAGCCTGTTTTCCGTTTTCCGAGTAATTTTTCGCTTCATATTTTGAAAAGACATCCCACACCAAAGGGAGTGCCTTGTTAAGATTCTTTCTGCTTAATTCCTTGATTTTCATATCGGAGCCTTCTTTTGATTGCATTTTACAAAAATGCTTATAAAACTATAATTATATGATATTTTATAAATAAGTTGTTGTCAATAAAAATGATTTAAGCCGAGAGCAGTTTAACCACTCTCGGCTTTGGTGTGTTTTAATGTTAAAATATTAGTACACTTAAAATCGTTGGTACAATTATTAACATTGTTGCTAAACCTGATAGGACTAACCTTATACTCAACGAAAACAGTTTAACAGTTATCTTGAATATAAGTATACCTAACAATATAGCGAGTATTGACATTATCATTATTAAAATCATTTTACGTTACCCAACAAGTTTCAAATAATCCTTTCTATCTGCCATATGTTTTGCTGCAAGTGAACTTTTATGCCTCAATCCATCAGCCATTAGTTCTTTAAAATACTCATCTTTCTCAAAACACAAATCTGTGAGTCTCATATTATCCTTTTTTAATAAATTAGTATCATTTAATAAGTCATTACACTTATTTGCAAGTCGTACATTCTCTTTCTTCAAAAATTCATTATCTTTTAATAAATCTTTGCATTTAACACCTAAAACAACAGAGATAACAGTAGCAGAACCTATGGCAACAACAGATATTATATCTTTTTTGTGTTTTTTTGCCCAAATAGAGATGCTTTTGTCTTTACAAGAAATATCGTTTTTTTCATTCATGTATGTAACCCCCTTTCTTTGATTGTATTGTACCATAATTCCTATTAATTTTCATTATAAACAAGTGCGACAATTGATTTGCATTTTCGCAGATTTTGCGAAAAATAAGGAGCAATCTTCAAGACTGCTCCTTTAAGTTATTTTTCAATATGTTTGTCTGCCCATATTCTCAAACTCTCAACCGTTTGAGATATTTTATCAAGCTGATTACGAATTTCTATAAAGTCATTTAATTCGTTTTCATCAATTTCTCCGTCAGCAGAAATATCAATAAGCTTTTCTTTTTGAATGGAGTTTAGAGAGGAAAGTAATTCTAATATGATTAACGGCAATTTTGATTTTTCTACATCACCTACACCGTCAATTCCGTTAGTTCTGCCGATTTCACATTCATGATTACAATAATAATTCTTCAGTTCTGGCTTTCCGTAAAGATCTGCCATCCAACAAACTTCCTCAGGATTGGGAGTTTTGCCTTCTTCAATTCGGTATAATCTGTCTGCCGAAATCTTATTATTTGACAGTTCTTCTACCTTTGCCCTACTGTATCCTAATTGATCTCTTACTTCAAAATATTTATTTCCTTCTTTATGTGCCATAACATATTCTCCTTAACTTGTTTATTTAATTATATCAATTATTTTCAAGACCTTCAATACAATTTTTAACATCAAACAATTATTACACTCTCATAACAGAAATTGTTTTTTTCGCGAGGGCAAAACAAAAACACCACCTGATTAACAGATGGTGTAATGACGGTTATTAGGTTTGTATCATTTTATACAGTTAATTGCTTTTGCGGTGAATTCGGCTGTGCCAATACCTCCTGCTTTGTCGATATTATTCTTAAAGCGTTCATCGCTGACATACATTTCGCCCAAGCCTTTTAGAATTTCATCTGTGCAGGTGTAGTAATTTTCTGTAATGAAATTCTGTAATTTTTTAATCAGCCTTTGTGCTTCCTCGCAGTCGGGAGAAAGATGCTTAACCTTTCCTATCTCTGCGAAAATCTGCATAAATTCATCGGTTTTATCTGCCGAGTCGGAATGCTTTTGCTCGTATTCCTTATAGGCATCCGTATGTCCCCATTTTTCCTTTGCCTCGGTGCAATACTCCTCAAGCTCTGTTTTATCAAATGATGAAAAGCTCATATTATTCACTCCTTTATTTAATATTTCACGGGCGGAGCTGATGATTTTATCAAGGCGTTTTTTCTGCAATTCAAGCAATTCAATCTGCTCGTTAAGTGCAGTTTTTGTATCAAAGTCCGGACTGTCTAAAATAGCCTTGATTTCCTTAAGCGGAAATTGCAGTTCACGAAAAAGCAGTATGCTGTGCAGTCGTTCAAGAGCCGTATCGTCATACAATCTATATCCTGCATCTGTTATTTGCGTGGGCTTCAGCAAATCTATTTCATCATAATAATGAAGTGTGCGCACGCTGACGCCTGTTAATCTGCTTATTTCCTTAACTGTCTTCATATTCATTCCTCCTGTCCGCTGATTACAGTATAAACTATAACGCAACGTGAGAGTCAAGAGAAATATGAAATTTTCTATAAAATTGTTTTTTTGAGCTATCGGTCGGTGATATTTTTTACAGGATTGATGTGTATGGGAGGGGTTAAGGCTTGTTACCGACAGACTTGACAGCAAAAACTTTTACGCATTCAACCCCAGCTTTGATAAATAAGCCGACAAAAAAGCTATGAATAGCTCAATCGTTCTTGATTGATGCTTATTCATAGCTTTTTTTACATTCCATGCTTTTCTGCGGATTTGAAATGAAGCTCACGCATACCCTCTACCTCATCACAGATAGGCTTAAGATTACAGCTTGAGCAGTCAAAATTCACATTGTTCATTATGTGATTTAAGGTTTCGGTTATTGAATGATTTTTAACAGCAAGAGATTCCAGCATTTTATAATCAACGGTTTTATCCGTTACAAAAAAGAGATGAACCGCTTTAACCGCAGGGTTGGATTTATATTTATCAATAAGGAGATTACCGATTTTTTCAAAGGAAGCGCCCGAATTGACGGCGGATTTTGAAAGTCTTACAACCTCTTTATGACTTCTTGATGAGGTTCTTATCATATAACCCTTTGGAAAAAAATGATATTTGACATATTCAATTTTTCTTATTAAATCATACGCCTGCTGCTCATCGGCAACATCGTCGATAGAGATAACGGAAATTCTTGCGAAATTTCTGTCGCCGCTGATTTGCCCAAGGTCATCGCCGATTACGGTTATTTTATCCTCGAGGGCTTTTGATGTAACAAGATTAAATCCAACGCCGTCAAGCTCGTATGCCGACTCTCTTTGCATAACAAGCTCGTTTTGACCTAAATCCTGCCACTGATTTGCACTGTTATAAGGATAATCCTTATAAGCATAATGCAAAACGGATTTGTTAAAATCATCAATTAAATTATCAAAAAAATTCATTAAAGCTTTTTATCTCTTTTCATATTGTCGTAATGCTTTTGGAGCCAAAAATAAATTTTATTTACAAGCTTCATATCAAGGTTAAACCAATAAATTGTAAAGGTTACACCGAAAAGGGCAAGAACAACTGCCAAAAGCTTCTTTAATATTTTGAAAAATGTCATAGCTTTTCTCCTTAATATGCTTTTGCAAGTCCCTTTTGCCTTGCATATTCGGCGGCACCTAAGGCTCCCATAAGCTGAGGGTCGGTGTCAAGCTCAACAACCTTAATTTTAAGCACCTTTTCGATAGCCTTTTTAAGACCGTCGTTTTTAGCACATCCGCCTGTAAGGGTAATGCTGTCTGTTGCCCCTGCTTTTTTAGCCATAACAAAGCAACGCTTTGCAACCGCAAGCTGAATTCCTGCGGCGATTTCATCCATAGGCTTGCCCTCGCCAACAAGGGAAATAACCTCGCTCTCTGCAAAAACAGTACACTGGGCGGTAATGGGAATTGTGTTTTTAGCATTAAGTGAAAGCTTTGAAAACTCGGGAAGACTCATTTCAAAGGCATTTGCCATAGCCTCGTAAAATCTGCCGGTGCCTGCGGCGCATTTATCGTTCATTGCAAAATTCTTTACAGTGCCGTCGGTATCTATTGAAATACCCTTAACATCCTGTCCGCCGATGTCGATAATCGCCTTAACGCTTGGATTTGTTACATGAACACCCATAGCGTGACAGCTTATTTCGGAAATGTTTTCATCGGCAAAGGGTACCTTATTTCTGCCGTAGCCTGTGCCGATAAGATATGTAAGCTCCTCTGCGGAATTAATACCGTCAACCTTGCTGATTG
>CALYNW010000097.1 GCA_945224895.1 uncultured Clostridia bacterium | reverse complement strand
TTGACAGTAACGCAGTCTAACGGAAAAAGACACAATTTGCCAAATACTAATTTGTCATTTAGAAATCTAATGCACTAACAAATCTTTTTGTTATATCCATTGGTCTTGTTATTGCAGTGCCGACTACTGCGGCGTGAACTCCCGTGTCAATGGCTTTTTTGAGTTGCTCGGGATACCAAATTCCACCCTCTGCAATAACAGGAGTATTAAGTTCTTTGACGTATCTTTCCATTAGGTCAAAATCTGGCAGAGAAGTTCCTTTGGTATAAGGAGTGTAGCCTGCCATAGTGGTGCCGATAAGGTCACATCCCAACCTTTCAGCCAAAGCACCCTCCTCAAAACAGCTTGTGTCAGCCATAAAAAGCTGATTGGGATATTTTCTTCTGACCTCTGTAAAAAATTCTTCAAAGGTAACGCCGTTTGGTCTCGGTCTGCTTGTTGCGTCAACTGCGATGATTTCACATCCTACCTCAACAAGAGCGTCAACCTCCTTCATTGTGGGGGTAATATAGACGTCACTGTCGGCATAAACCTGCTTGATTATGCCTATCAGTGGCAGGTCAACCCTTTCCTTTATAGCCTTAATATCAACAATGGTGTTTGCTCTTATACCGACAGCACCGCCGAGAAAAGCCGCCCAAGCCATCTTTGACATTATGTAGCTGTCATACAGAGGCTCTGTTTCAAGTGCCTGACAGGAAACTATTAAACCGCCTTTTATTTTTTCAAGTATTTCTTTATTTGTCATAATCATCACCGTCTTTATTATATAATGAATATTTTTTAAGTCAATATTGAAAGGTCAGTTTTTTTGTGATATTATCTTTTCATAAAGGTAAGGAGCGACTTGTTATGAGAGATTTAAAAAAATTCAGAGGTGTATTTTGTGCTCTGAACGCAATTTATGATGAAAACGATAATATTGATACGGAAAAAATGAAGGCACTTGTTAAGGTTTACAAGTCCTTGGGAGTTAAGGGAGTTTATGCCTGCGGTTCAACGGGAGAGGGCTTTCTCCTTTCAACAGAGGAAAGAAAGCAGGTTGCAGAGGCAGTTAAAGAGGCGGCAGGAGATGACTTTACGGTTATTGTCCACGTGGGCTGTGCCTCTACAAAAGAGAGCATTGAGCTTGCCAAGCACGCTGAAAAAATCGGCGTTGACGCTGTAAGCGCCGTACCCTGTGTTTATTATCATTTGCCTGAGGAAAGCGTAAGGCTTCATTGGAATTCCATAATTGATTCAACGTCATTGCCCTTTATTATTTATAATATTCCACAGCTTACAGGCTTTAACCTTTCTCCCGAAATGCTGGGGGAAATGGCAAAGAATGAAAAGGTTATCGGTGTTAAAAATTCTGCCGAGCCTGTTTATCTTATGGAGAGATACAGACAGGCAGCAGGTGATGATTTTATAATTTTCAACGGCTCAGACGAGCAGTTTGTGGGCGGTAGATTAATGGGTGCCGACGCAGGAATAGGCGGTACATACGGCTGTATGCCGGAGCTTTTTGTAAGACTTGACGAGCTTGTGAATAACAATGAAATTGAAAAGGCAAGGGCACTCCAGTTTAAAATTAACGAGTGCATTTTTGACCTTCTTTCCTGCAAATCACTTTACGGTGCCGCAAAGCAGGTTATGTCGCAACGCTTCGGTATTGACTGCGGAAATCCCAGAAGTCCCTTTCTTCCCGTTTCGTATGAAGATGCAAAGCCTATTGCCGACAAGATAAACAAGTATGTTTCTGAGCTTGATTGATAATGTCAAATAACAAAAACCGCTTGAATCAAATCAAGCGGTTTTATTGTTTATTAGCTTTTATCAGTCTTTCTTTTTGCCGTGAATATAAACCTCAAGCACCTGTACTCCGTCAGGGTCCTTGAGAATATTTTTGTCAATAACGGCAAAGTCAGCCTTTTCTCCCTCTGCAAGAACACGGCAGTCAGCATGACGATATGTAAGGCATAGCCTGTCATTTACAAGAGGAATAACTGCCTTACCGCCTAAGTCAACCACCCTTGCATCATCATAGCAAAGAGGGATATTATAGCCTACATAAGCGATTTCTTTTCCGTTTATAACCATTACAGAATATGTTGTGTTTTCCTCATTAAAGGAAATAAAATCTGCATTTGTAAAAACAGTAATCATAATTACCACTCCGTATGCGTTTGAAATACTACGTAATAATAATACAAAGTGAGTAATTTGTCAAATCTTATTTTATTTCGTCTGCAAGCCTGTCAAGTGCCTGAATGTCTTCGTCCTTAAGAGTAGTCTTAATTGTTACAGTGTCACCAACAAGGGTTATATCCTTCATCTGCTCAAATTCAGCCTTCATAGTCCTTGCGGCAGATGGTGCCCAAGAGCCGTTTTCAACAAGGGCAACCCTTCTGTTTTGGAAGGTTTTTGCTTTTAGGTGATGGAGAAAATCATTCATAGGAGTGAAAACGCCTCCGTCATAGCTTGATGCCATACAGAGAAGTGTGCTGTGTCTGAAGGCATCCTCAACACATTCTGCCATATCGTCTCTTGCAAGGTCTGCAATGGCAACTCTCGGACAGCCCTTTTCTTCAAGCAATGCTTTCATTTTTTCAGCGGCTTTAGCGGTGTTTCCGTAAATAGAGGCATATGCAATGAAAACACCCTCGTTTTCAGGCTCGTATGCTGACCAGGTGTTGTAAAGGCTGAGCACCTCGCCTATTGTGTCTGTAAGAATAGGACCGTGAAGAGGACAGATAGTCTGAATATCAAGTCCTGCCGCTTTTTTGAGAAGCACCTGTACCTGCTTACCGTATTTTCCTACAATGTTGAAATAGTATCTTCTTGCCTCACAGGACCAGCCCTCATCAGCATCAAGTGCACCGAATTTACCGAATGCGTCGGCAGAAAACAGTACCTTTTCACTGCTTTCATAGGAAACCATTACCTCCGGCCAGTGAACCATAGGTGCTAACACGAAGTTAAGGGTGTGACTGCCAAGCTCCAGAGTATCGCCCTCAGCCTCTGTAATAATATTGTCGGGATTGATGTCTGCAAACTGAGGCATCATCTGCTTTGCCTTTGCGGTGCAAACAATTTTAATTTCGGGATATTCCCTGACAATGTCCATAACGCTTCCTGAATGGTCAGGCTCAAGATGCTGAACTACAAGATAATCGGGAGTTCTGCCGTTTAAAGCCTCCTTGAGATTGCTCATCCATTGCTCACTTACAGCCGAATCAGCCGTATCCATTACTGCAATTTTATCGTCAAGTATTACATAAGAATTGTAAGCCATACCGTTTGGTACTATGTACTGACCCTCAAATAAATCAATATCATATGTGCTTACGCCGATATATTTTATGCTGTCGGAAATGTTTATACTGTTCATTTATTTTTCCTCCTTTGTTATCCTTGTATATATTAGCACAAACAGACATAGTGTTCAACAAATATGGAAAATAAAAAAGGCAAATTTTTTTAAAATTTCTATTGACTGTTCGGTTGTTCTGTGCTATATTGTGGGTGTGATATGAGAGATATCACAGTTGGCTAAGTTAAGAAGGTGATGAAATGAGTAATGAAAATGCTTTTATCAAAACAACTAACCTGTCGAGGCATTATAAGGTTGGCAAGGAAGAGGTAATAGCTCTTGACGGAGTAAGCCTTGAAATTGAAAAAGGAAGAATTTGCACCATTCTCGGAACCTCAGGCTCGGGAAAGTCAACACTTTTAAATATGCTGGCAGGGCTTGAAAAGCCTACCGCAGGAACGGTGCAGATAGGAAGATGCAGGATTGATAAGCTAAACGAGGCACAGCTTGCAAAATTCAGACAGAGGTATACAGGCTTTATTTTTCAGTCCTATAATCTTATACCTACGCTGACGGCTCTTGAAAATGTTGCCTTGCCTTTGACATTTAAAGGTGTTGATAAAAAAGAGCGTGAGGAAAGGGCAATGGAGCTTTTAAGGCTGGTGGGCATTGATAACCGAAGTCAGCATAAGCCCTCGGAAATGAGCGGCGGTCAGCAACAGAGAGTGGGAATTGCAAGAGCCTTTGTTACAAATCCGCAGGTGGTATTTGCCGACGAGCCTACCGGAAATCTTGACAGCCATACTACCTTAGAGGTAATGGAGCTTGTTACCGACCTTGTACATAGGAATAATCAGACACTTGTGTTAGTTACACACGATTCAAATGTTGCAAAATTTTCAGACGATATAGTGAATATATCAGACGGAAAAATCGTTTCAACTCAAAGGCTGAAATAATCAGCACTACAGTATATTAAAATTTCATTGATAAGGAGATAAGAATTATGAAATTCAGCAAATCGGTTATTGCTGTTTTGACAGCAGTGCTTTTAGTTGTTATGCCCCAGCTTTATTGCTTTGCGGCAGAAGCAGGAGAGGGAAATCAGCCACCCTCCTACAGTCAGACGGGAAATGCGGTAGAGCTTATATCAGACGGCTTTTCCGTTGATAACAGTAATATTACACCCGGCAGTACCTTTAAGCTTACATATAAGCTTAAAAACCCAAGCAAAACAGCAGACATAAAAAATGTTAATATGAGGCTTTCAGGTGGAGAAGCACTCAGTATATCAAATGATGTTGACACAATATATAAGGATGCTATTGCGAAAAGCAGTACGGCAGAATTTTCAAAGAGCTTTTACTGCTCGGCATCAGCCGAAACAGGAATGTATCCTATTACCGTCAGCATTACATATGAGTACACACTTGACGGAGCGACTGCTCAGGGTTCATCTGAATTCAGCTACACGGTTAAGGTTACTAAGCCCTCAACTACTGCTTCATTATCTGCTGTAACACCTGTGATTACATCAAGCTTCAGCGTAGGCAAGAAGGAAATCTATCCGGGCGATACCTTTAAGCTTTCATTTTCACTTAAAAATGCAAGCACCACCACAGATATAAGCAATGTTAATGTACGCCTGTCAGGTGGTGAAGCCTTCAGCATTTCAAAGGACGTTGACACTATTTATAAGCAGGAAATAAAAAAGGGAAGCACTGCAAAGCTGTCAAAGAATTTTGTTTGCGGTAAAAGCACCGAGGCAGGAATGCACCCCATAACAGTCAGCGTAACGTACGAATACACAGTCGGCGGTGAAAAGCAGCAGGG
>CALYNW010000096.1 GCA_945224895.1 uncultured Clostridia bacterium | reverse complement strand
GCCGTACCCGACAGCTATTTTGAAGGTGCCCTTGCGTTAGGCACAACAAAGGAAATCAGCATTTTTAAAACTGTTATTCCTGCCGCAAAATCGGGAATACTCAGCGGTATAATTCTCGGTATAGGCAGGGCTGTGGGAGAAACAATGGCAGTGGTTATGGTTGCAGGAAATCAGGCAGCTTTGCCGAAATCAATTACATCAGGTGTCAGAACGCTGACGGGAAATATTGTAATTGAAATGGCGTATGCTTCGGGACTGCACAGAAAAGCATTGATAGCAACGGCGGTAGTTTTGTTTGTGTTTATTTTGATTATTAATCTTTGCTTTTCCGCTGTAACAAGAAAGAGGGAGGGAGAAAGTTGAATAAGCTAAAGGAATATTCAAAGCATCCCGTATCCTTTTTTGTTTTAATGTTGGTTATAATTTCTTCAATAATTACAGTAGGAACAATAGTATTTATAATTATATATATTTTAACAAACGGTGTTAAAAATCTGAATTCGGGTTTATTTGCTTTAAAATTCTCATCTGATAATCAGTCTATGCTCCCGTCAATTTTCAACACCCTTTACTTAACCATTTTAACTCTGCTTATAGCAGTACCGATAGGCGTTTTTTCTGCCGTTTTTCTTGTTGAGTATTCAAGAAAAAACAGTAAATTTGTAAAGATTATCAGAATTACAAACGAAACCCTTGCAGGCATACCCTCAATAGTATACGGACTGTTCGGTTATCTTGCCTTTGTTGTTTCTATAAAATGGGGATATTCGCTTATAGCAGGCGTTCTGACTCTTGCAGTTATGGTGTTGCCTGTAATTATAAGAACGACAGAGGAGTCCTTGCTTGCAGTTGACAATTCTTATAGAGAGGGGTCCTATGGCTTAGGTGCAGGGAAGCTAAGAACGATTTTTAAAATTGTTTTGCCTAATGCCGTACCGGGAATTCTGTCAGGAGTAATTCTTGCCATAGGAAGAATAGTAGGAGAAACCGCCGCACTGATATATACTGCAGGAACCGTACCTGATGCGGCAACTAAGCTAACCTCATCATCAAGAACTCTGTCAGTACATTTATATTGCCTGTTAAATGAGGGACTTTATACAGATGAGGCATACGCAACAGCGGTGGTACTGCTTGGATTGGTGCTCGTTATTAACGGACTTTCAAGCATTTTAGCAAAGAAAATCTCAAAGGTGGTGGAATAATGAACTGCTTCAGTATTAAGAATTTTGAGCTTTATTACGGCGATTTTCAGGCAATTAAGGGAATAAATCTTGAAATACCCGAAAAGCAGATTACCGCATTTATAGGACCGTCCGGATGCGGCAAATCAACGGTTATAAAAACACTTAACCGTATGAATGATTTGGTTGACGGCTGTAAAATCAGCGGTGAAATAATGTTCGGAGACAAAAATATTTTCAGAGATATTGATGTTAATGAATTGCGTAAAAATGTTGGTATGGTTTTTCAAAAGCCAAATCCTTTTCCTATGAGTGTATACGATAATGTTGCCTACGGTCCCAAAACCCACGGTATCAGAAAGAAAAAAGAGCTTGATGAAATTGTTGAAATCAATCTGAAAAAAGCGGCTCTTTGGGATGAGGTTAAGGATAAGTTGAAAAAGAATGCACTTGCTCTATCGGGAGGACAACAGCAAAGGCTTTGCATTGCAAGAGCACTGGCAGTAAGTCCCCGTGTGTTACTTATGGATGAGCCGACATCCGCTTTGGACCCTATTTCAACATACAAAATAGAGGAATTAGTCCTTGAACTGAAGAAGGATTATACTATTGTTATTGTTACCCACTCAATGCAACAGGCGGCAAGAATTTCGGATAAAACTGCTTTTTTCCTGCTTGGTGAGGTAATTGAATTTGACAATACTGATAAAATATTTAACAGCCCGACTGATAAAAGAACCGCCGACTATATTAACGGTAGATTTGGTTAAAAAAAAACAACCTTGGCTTAAAATCCAAGGTTGTTTTTTTATGCCGTTAATATTCAATTTCGCCTTTATAGACAAGATTGCAGTCGCCTGTAAGAGTAACCGTTTCGTCGGTATAATTTACGATTAAATCTCCGCCTCTGAGCTTTACGGTTATGTTTTCTCCTTTATTACAGTAGCCGTTTTCCACAGCAGCAATTACTGCGGCGCAGGCGCCTGTACCGCAGGCAGGAGTTTCGCCGTTACCACGTTCCCAAACTCTCATTTTAAGGGTGTTTGAATTTACAACTCTTACAAATTCCGTGTTAATTCTTTCAGGGAAAATGTCGGCTGTTTCAAGCTGCGGACCGATTTTATCCAAATTCAGCCTGTCAACATTGTCTACAAAAACAACACAGTGGGGATTACCGATTGAACAGCAGTTTATTTTGTATTCATTTCCATAGATATTAACAGTTCGGTCAATAATTTTATCACCGTCAAGGCTTACGGGAATTTTATCAGGCATAAGCTCTGCCTTGCCCATATCAACAGTGGCAGAGGAAACCTTGCCATTTCTTGTAAAGAGTGACAGCGTCTTAATTCCCGAGGCTGTTTCAATAAGCATTTTATCCTTTTTAACAATATCATTGTCGTAAAGAAATTTGCCTACGCATCTGATGGAGTTGCCTGCCATTTTACCCTCAGAGCCGTCAATGTTGAATATTCTCATTTTAGCGTCTGCTATGTCGCTGTCCTCAATGAGAACGATACCGTCACCGCCGATACCTCTGTGTCTGTCTGAAAATTCTATGGCGAAGCTTTCGGGACAGGTGATAATACCACACTCATTGTTAAAGAAAATATAGTCGTCGCCGGTGCCCTGCATTTTTGAGAATTTGAGAGTACCCTTTTCCTTTCTCATACAGTTAATATCCACAAGCTCCGTATTTCTCTGATTGTATCTTGATGCAATAATATCAGCCAAAGCATTAGCCGTATCGAGAGACGTCAGTGTTGCAATACCAAGCTGATTTGCTCTGTTGTGTAGCTTTATATAATCCGCAATGGACTTCTTGTCGCTTTTACCTGTGTAAACAATGTAGTCAAGCTTTCCTGACTCAACAAGGTCCATAATGGAATTATCGTCCCTGAGCTTGTTTACAACCGAAACCTCAATTCCAAGGCTTTCTATAGCCTTTGCCGTTTCGGGAGTAGCCCAAATATCAGCACCCATATCGTCAAGCTTTTTGGCGAGATTAACAATCTCATATCTGTCCTGCTTGGTAACTGTAATCAAAACACCGTGCCTGTCCTTGCTGTGAAAATCGGTTTTGAAGCCTGCCGAAACAAGACCTTTGTAAAGAGCCTCGTTCAGATTTTTGCCTACGCCTAAAACCTCACCTGTAGATTTCATTTCAGGTCCAAGCTTTGAATTTACGTCATTCAGCTTTTCAAAGCTGAAAACAGGCACCTTAACGGCAACATATGGTGGTGTCCTGTAAAGTCCTGTGCCGTAGCCTAAATCCTTAAGCCCTTTACCAACCATAATTTTAGTTGCAAGCTCAACCATGGGCACGCCTGTAACCTTGCTTATGTAAGGAATAGTTCTTGATGCTCTTGGATTTACTTCAATGACATAAAGCTCATTTTGGTAAATAAGATACTGAATATTTACAAGTCCCTTTGTTTTAAGTGAAAGGGCAAGCTTAACCGATATGTCGCAGATTTTTTCAAGCATCATATCATTAAGATTGTATGGCGGATAAACGGCTATTGAGTCGCCTGAATGAACGCCTGCTCTTTCAATATGCTCCATAATACCGGGGATAAGGACATCCTCGCCGTCGGAAATGCAGTCAACCTCAAGCTCTGTTCCCATCATATATTTGTCAACAAGAACAGGATTTTCAATTCCCTGAGAAAGGATAATATCCATATACTGCTTAACGTCATCATCGGTGTAGGCAATAGTCATATTCTGACCGCCGATAACGTATGACGGACGAAGAAGAACAGGATATCCGAGTCTGTTTGCCGATGTAAGAGCATCATTTAAGCTCATAACGCTTTCGCCCTTAGGTCTGAAAATGTTAAAGCTTTCAAGTAAAGCGTCAAAGCGTTCTCTGTCCTCGGCAACGTCTATTGATTCTGCACTTGTTCCGAGAATATTTATGCCCTTTTCGTCAAGAAACTTAGTCAGCTTAATAGCAGTCTGACCGCCAAAGGCAACAACAACGCCAATGGGATTTTCCGCCTTAATGATGTTCATAACCTCTTCTTCTGTAAGAGGCTCAAAATAAAGTCTGTCGCCTGTGTCAAAGTCGGTTGAAACGGTTTCGGGATTGTTGTTAATCAGAATAACCTCGTATCCAAGCTCCTTTAAAGTTCATACGCAATGAACTGAGGAATAGTCAAATTCAATACCCTGACCTATTCTGATAGGACCCGAGCCTAAAACAATAATTTTTTCTTTACCGCTTGGAGTAAGCTCTCTTGCTTCGCAGTGCTCATCATAGGTTGAATAGAAATATGGTGTTTCTGCGGCAAATTCAGCACCACAGGTGTCAACCATTTTGTAAACGCAGTCTCTGTGAAAGGCAAGACTTCCGCCACTGATTTTTTCAAGAGCCTTATCAGTGTAACCGTATTTTTTGCCTTTAATATATTGCTCCTTTGAAATGGGACAGCCCGCTATTTCCTTTTCATAATCAGCGAGATTTTTAAGCTTGCCTAAAAACCATTCGTCAATCATTGTAATGCGGTGAATTTCGTCAATTCCTATACCGTTTTTTAAAGCCTTGAATACCGTAAAAAGCCTTAAATCGTCTTGGTCATATAGCTTTTGCCTGATGTCAATGCCGTTAAGAGCTTTGCTGTTAAGAGTGTCAAGACCGATTTCAGCACCTCTGACTGCTTTCATAACAGCCATTTCGAAGCAGGGAGCAATGCTCATTACCTCGCCGGTAGCCTTCATTTGTGTGCCTAATTTACGTGAAGCATTGACAAATTTATCAAAGGGCCATTTAGGTAGCTTAACTACCACATAATCGAGTGTAGGCTCGAAGCATGCACAGGTTTTTCCCGTGATATCGTTTTTGATTTCGTCAAGAGTGTAGCCTAAAGCAATTTTAGTCGTTACCTTTGCAATGGGGTAGCCTTTAGCCGTTGATGCAAGGGCTTATGACCTTGATACTCTCGGGT
>CALYNW010000095.1 GCA_945224895.1 uncultured Clostridia bacterium | reverse complement strand
CAAATACTAATTTATCAATTATATTTTAACCGTAAAGGAATAGCCCTCGTTTCTTACCTCGTCGATAACATTTCCGAGAATATCTGCATTTGTTTTGCTGACTGCGTGGAGTAGCATAATTTCGCCGGGGTGGATATAGGTTGTTATTTCCTTATAAGCCTCTGCCTCATTAGGTGGATTTTGAGTATCCCAATCGGCATAGGCAAAGGACCAGAAAACACTTTTATACCCCAACTCCTTTGCAAGGGCAAGAGTATCCTCGCTGAATTCACCCTTAGGGAATCTGAACAAGGTCATCTCATAATTAAACTGCTTTTTTATATAATTATGAAGATACATTATTTCTTCTGTTGCAACCTCACGTCCTACCTCATCCATAGTATAATGGCGGTAGGTGTGATTTCCGATAATATGACCTTCATCAATCATTCTTTTGATTAAATCGGGATTATCCTTTGCGAAATCGTAGGTTACGAAGAAAATCGCCTTAACCCTTTTCTCCTTTAGAGTATCAAGAATTGAGGGCGTATATCCGTTTTCATAGCCTTCATCAAAGGTCAGGCAAACCTTATTTTTATCCTCAAGAAGAAATGAAGCATCTAAGCTTTTATACTGACTCTGGAGCATAATCGGATCTGTTGGCTGTTGATGATTTTCGGCTCTTCCCGGACCCCAAATTACCTTTTCCGTGTTATAGGCTTGGGCAAGGACTGCGTCAGGCTGAACAGTTGTATCGGCAACATTTGTTTTGCCTTCCTTCGTGGTGCTTTCACCTAAAGTCTCTGTGGTGCTTTCCGATACAGAAGATGTTGTGCTTTGGGTTGAATTTGAATTATTGTTATTTTCGTTGTTTGCACTGCAACCGCACAAAAGTCCCACGCAAACAAGTGATAATATTAATTTTTTCATAGTAAAAAATCCTCCTGAAATTATTTTTTGTCAGAGTGATTTTTATATTACTGTAAGAAATTGAAAAAATTGAACAAAAGTTAAAATCTGTAATAATGACAAACAGATATGTTTTTGATATAATGTAGTAAATACAGCATCAGGTGATAAGATGAAAAATTTAATTGATTATATTGACGAATTCGGAAATATAAGATTTTCTCAAAAGGAATTTAATGAAATTGACAATTTGATATTTTCTCAGCTTGCCTATACAGATTATAAAGGAATTATAGATTATGAAGGCAGTTTATCCCTTATGGAAACTGCAAAAAGATTTTTTGCAATATATAATGACGATGACATAAATAAGCTTATAGGAATAAGCGCAAAATCAGCACAGCTTTTAAAAAAATGCTCGCAGTTTGACAGATATAAGGACGTTATGATATGCCACTATATCAATAACGTAAACGAGGAAATCGACAAGCAGTTTTCTGCAGTTCATTTTATTCTTGACAATAATATTGACGTTGTTGCATACAGAGGTACAGACGTTACCGTTACAGGCGTAAAGGAATCTGCAATGCTTTCTTATATGTTTCCTGTTCCTGCACAGATTGAAGCGCTGTACTATTTTCAGGAAACCTGTATGAAGCACGGGGAGGATATTATCCTTTGCGGTCATTCAAAGGGCGGAAATCTTGCAATTTTTGCGGCGGTAAACTGTTCAAATTCTTTAAAGAAAAGGATTATTGCCGTTTATGAAAACGATGCACCGGGCTTTCCGAAATACTTTTTTGACAGGTACGATTATCATCAGATAAAGGATAAAATTCACCTTTTGACTCCTCAAGGCTCGATAATAGGAAGAATGCTTTACCATGATGCAAAGCCTGCGATAATACGAAGCTCTGCTTCGGGACTTAAACAGCATCAGGCATCAAGCTGGGAGGTTGACGGCGACAGCTTTGTCAGAGAGGAAAAATATGACGCATTTTCCGACTTCATTGACGATTATCTTGACAGTCTGCTTGATTATATTTCAGATGAAGAATTGGAGCTGTTTTTTGATACCCTTGAATATGTTGCCGTTAATATAGGTATAGAGGATTTTTACGATATTAAAGAAATAGATATCAGAAAGGTATTCTCTCTTATTGACTCTTTTGGCAGGATTGAGGAAAATCAAAAGGAAAAATTTAAGCAAATTTTGAAAAAGGTTTCTGCCGATTTTGCGAAGGAATACTTTTCTGAAAAAGCACAGAAATATTTTGATAAATTTGAAAAAAGAAACAAAATCAGTAAGGAAAGCGTAAAAGAGGACAAATAATTCCAATATTTTTATGCTTTGACAATTAAATCACATTGAATGTTTTATTAATTTATGGTATAGTAAATAAGTATGACGCAGAATTATCGAGGGGGTTTAAGTTAAATGAAGCTGAAATCATTTAAAAAAGGCGTTCATCCTTTTGAGGGTAAGGAGCTTTCGGCAGGCTGTGCAATAAAAAAAATTGACGCTTGCGATACTCTTGTTTATCCTCTGTCACAGCACATAGGTGCTCCCGCAATGCCTGTTGTTGCTGTAGGTGACAGAGTTCTCAAGGGACAAATGATAGCCGAAGCAGACGGTGTTATTTCCGCACCTGTCCACAGCGCAGTATCCGGCACTGTAAAGGCTATTGAAAAAAGGCTGACCTTAGACGGTAGCCGTCAGGAATGTATCGTTATTGAAAACGATAAGGAATATGAGGCTGTTGACGGATTTGGAAAAGAAAGAGAGCTTGACAGCCTTACAAGAGAAGAAATTATCAATATTATTAAAGAGTCAGGTATTGTCGGTCTCGGGGGCGCAGGCTTTCCAACAGGTGTTAAGCTTTCGCCTAAAAACATTGACAATATCGACACTCTGATAATTAACGGCTCGGAATGTGAGCCTTATCTTACATCTGACTACAGATTAATGCTTGAAAAATCGGATGAGCTTGTCCAAGGCATCAGGGCGGCATTAAAGCTATTCCCTAAGGCAAAGGCAGTAATCGGCATTGAGGACAACAAGGAGGACGACTTCAAACTCCTTACGGAAAAGACAAATGCCGATGACAACATCTCTGTTTACGAGCTTAAAACAAAATATCCCCAGGGCGGTGAAAGGCAGTTAATTTACGCCGTTACAGGAAGAAAAATCAATTCAAAAATGCTTCCTGCCGATATGGGCTGTATTGTTATCAATGTTGCCACCTGCTGTGCAATTTACGAGGCGGTCTATAAAAGCATGCCCCTTATCCATAAGGTTATGACAATTACGGGAGAGGCGGCAAATTCGCCCTGCAACCTTGATGTTCCCGTTGGTATGAGCTACAGCGAGGTGCTTGAAGCTGCAGGCGGTGCCTCAGAGGATACCGTAAAGCTTCTTTCAGGCGGTCCTATGATGGGCTTTGCACTCAGCACTCTTGATGTTCCTGTTGTTAAAACATCAGCGTCAATCGTTGCTTTCTCAACAGATGATGTTGCAACCTTGAAAACCTCCGCTTGTATTCATTGCGGAAGATGTGTAGGAGCCTGCCCTGAAATGCTTGTGCCTCAGATGATGGCAAAGGCTGTAAAATCAAATAAATTTGACAGCTTTGCAGGACTTGGCGGTATGGAATGTATAGAGTGCGGTTGTTGCACCTATGTATGTCCTGCTAAAATACCGCTTACACAGTTATTTAAATACGGAAAAGCAATAGTACGCTCTAATGCGTCTAAAGCTTAAGGAGGTGTATGGATATGTATAACGTTTCGGTTTCTCCCCACGTCAGAGAGCAAAGCACTACAAAATCAATTATGAGAGATGTGGCATTTGCCCTTCTTCCGACGCTTGCCTTCGGCGTATACCATTTCGGAATTAAAGCGCTGATTGTCATTGCTGTCAGTGTTGTTACCTGCGTGGTGTGTGAGCTTCTTTTTGAGCTGATTACAAAAAAGCCCATTACCGTATTTGACTGGAGCGCAGTTGTAACAGGTCTTATTCTTGCAATAAATCTTCCTGCAACTGCTCCTTGGAGGATGGTTGTTTTAGGCGGAGCATTTGCAATAATCGTCGTAAAAATGATGTTCGGCGGTATCGGTCAGAACTTTATGAACCCTGCCCTTGCCGCAAGATGCTTTTTGCTGATTTCATTCACATCAAGAATGAATGATTTTACAACCGTTGACGGTGTTTCCTCCGCAACTCCCCTTGCTTTATTGAAAGGCGGAGAAGCATCAGACCTGCTTACTTTGTTCTTAGGCTATCACGCAGGCTGTATCGGAGAGGTATCCGCACTTGCAATATTAATCGGCGGTCTTTATCTTATCATAAAGAAGGTTATTTCAGTAAGAATACCTCTTGCATACATAGGCTCAACCCTTGTATTCATTCTTATAATAAATGCAGTTTCCGGCGGTGACACATCGGTTAATTACATTATATGTCAGCTTCTTTCGGGAGGATTGCTTGCAGGTGCATTCTTTATGGCAACCGATTATGCAACAAGTCCTATTACGCCTAAAGGACAGCTACTTTACGGTGTTGTTCTCGGTCTGCTGACTGCTCTGTTCAGAACTCTCGGAGCATCTGCCGAGGGCGTATCATACGCAATAATTATAGGAAATCTTCTTGTTCCTCTTATTGAAAAAATTACAGTTCCAAAGCCCTTCGGCTGTGAAAAATCAAAGGGAGGCAGAGAATAATGGCAGAAAAGAAAAAGAAATCATCAGTTCTTGTTAATACTCTTGTGCTTCTTGTTGTTACCTTTGTTGCCGTACTTTTACTGGCAGTAGTAAATCAGGTTACAAGAGGACCTATCGCTCAGGCGGAAATTAACGCAAGAGCGGAAATTTATAAGGTTGTTTACTCCGACGCAGAGAATTTTGCAGAGGCAGAAGATACAGAGGCACTACTTGAAAATTCAGCCGAGCTTCTTGAAAGCGAAGGATATACAGGCTGTTCAATAAACGATTTTCTCGTTGTTGAGGATTCATCAAAGGCAGTTAAAGGATATGTTATCGCCGCAACATCACCAAACGGCTACGGCGGAGATATTCAGGTTGCGTTAGGTATCACAAAAGACGGCAAAATTACAGGCTTTGACGTTGTATCAAACAGCGAAACGGCAGGTCTTGGTTCAAAATGTACAGATCCCGAATTTAAGGACCAATTCTCAGGAAAGCCTGCTTCAATACTTGAATACACAAAATCAGGCGCAACTGCCGATAATGAAATCGATGCTATC
>CALYNW010000094.1 GCA_945224895.1 uncultured Clostridia bacterium | reverse complement strand
TCACAACTAAGAAATAATACAAAATGACTGATATATACTCGCTTTATATATCAGTCAAAATATAGATTAAAGGAGTAAGCTTTATGAAAAAAATTCTATCAACCATGCTTGCATTTGTAATGCTTGCAACATCGCTTATGGCTGTTCCGTTCACGGCACAGGCAGTTACAGATGGCTCGCTTGATATTCAACTTGCCTCCACCGCTTCGCTTAAAACAGGCACAAGCGTTAGTTCAAGCTTAAATGATACCTTTACACTTTCAGCACAGGGAAACAGTTTGAACTTTTCCATCGGTAATTCCGGTACAAATAAATCCTATTGGAAGGGATTTTATGCCGATACAGAATATACAGAAGCATTCACTCTCCAAACCGGAATCAGATACAAATTACAGATTGTCTTGGTTAGGGGTGCTTATTCAGTAAATCTTCCTGCTGATCTTAAATTCCGTGGTGCAAAAATTGCATCTTTTAATGATGAGGGCGTGCCATCGGCAGTAAGTGAAAGCGTAACAGTCAGCAAACTTGATTCAAATACTTGGATTATAAATATGACTATGGAGGAGCTTATAATCAATGGTCAAACAGGCGAGTTTGTTCCTCTGGGCTTACCGCAAACCGTTAAGGCTGAACCTGCACCGGAGGGCAAGCATTTTGCCGGTTGGAGCGGAACATATCACACAGGCTCAGGCACACAGGCTGTAATATTCGGCGACGCAAGTGCAATGCAGACTACATTCACAATGCCGTATACCGATGCAATGGTATCAGTTAACTCAAATTACGCTGACCACTCATTTACCGAAATTATTACTCCTGAAAAGAAGGCAACCTGCTTAAGCTCGGGAAGAACAGCGGAAATGGGCTGCAGCGGTTGCGATCCTACACTTCCTTCAACGGTAATTCCGCCGCCAGAACATAATGCGGTTTCAGCAGATAATGCAGTTACTCCAAGATGCACAATAGGAGGAAGAGAAAGCGATACTGTTTGCGCTACCTGCGGAATTGTTCTCAAAACCGGCGCAGCTATTCCGGCAACAGGCCATGATTTCGGCATTAACAATGAAAGCTGCTCAAGATGCGGTGCAACAAATCCGAATTATGTAGCTCCTGCACCAAGCAATGTGATTACATTTAACGGTGAGGTAATTACTGCTAATGCAGAGGGTGAATATGTATCAAAGAAGGCAAAGAAGCCAACAATTTCAAAGCTTGTTAAGGGCAAAAAGTCCTTCAAGATTACTTGGAAAAAGGTTTCAAGCGTATCAGGCTATCAGGTACAGTATTCAACATCAAGCAAATTCACAAAGAAAACATCAAAAAAGGTTACCTACAATGGCAACAAGAAATTTACAAAGACAGTTTCTAAGCTCAAGGGCGGAAAGAAATACTATGTAAGAGTTCGCACCTACAAGACCGTAAACGGCAAGAAGGTATATTCAGGCTGGTCAAAGGTTAAGACTGTTACTACAAAGAAATAACAACATATTGTTCAAAAGAATAAAAATAGAGTACCCTATGGGTACTCTATTTTTATTGGTCGAGGTGACAGGATTTTCAAGGAACCCAGCCTTCTACGAAACAGTCCCCCGGACTGTTTCTCCCAAATCAAAGATTTGGAGAAGCCTGCCGCTACGGTTCAAATCCTGTATTTATCAAAAGATAAAAAGCAGATGCCCGAACGGGTATCTGCTTTTTATGGTCGAGGTGACAGGATTTGAACCTGCGGCTTCCACGTCCCGAACGTGGCGCTCTACCAAGCTGAGCCACACCTCGTTTTATTTGTCTACAATATTAAAACATAAATAAGTGTAATTTGCAAGCAAAATTTATATTTTTTCATATAATTTTGACATTGCCGTATTTATAATGCTATAATAAAAATGTTTAAGGTGAAATTCACATTAATTCAAGGGGTTGGATTATGAAAAAAATTATTTGTATTGCTATGTGCATTATGCTTGTATTTTGCACAGGTGCTGTTCCTGCATTTGCAGAGAATAAAAATGTGCTGAACATTTCTGCCGAGAATGAAAGCTACGAAATATCCGACAAGCTTTACGGCAGCTTTATTGAAGATATTTCCTATGCCTGTGACGGCGGTCTTGTATCAAATCTTGTTAATAACGATTCCTTTGAATACGAGTTTAACAAAACTACTGCTTGGCAGGCAGACGGCATTGAACTGTCAACCGATACAGAAAACCCTATGAATAAAAGCAATCCTACATATGCTCATATCACATCAAACGGCAAGGGCACTTTGACAAACACCGGCTATACCGAAATGTATGAATATAAATCATTCGAACGTAATGAAGAAAAGGCTCAGACACCTGATATGGGCTTTAAGGCAGATACGGAATATGCTTTTTCCTGCTATATTATGAACAATAGCTTTGACGGAACAGTTAGCGTTTATCTCAATTCCGACCATAATAAAAACAAAATTACCGTTCTTGACATTTCAAACACAAACGGTATTTGGACCGAGATAAAGACCACTCTTAAATCAACTGCAAATGAGGACGGCGGTCTTACCCTTGAGTTTGACGGAAACGGTGAAATCTATCTCGATTTCGTAACTCTTGTTCCTACCGATAGCTACGGATATGGCACAGATGAATGGAAATATACTTCCCTGCGTACTGATTTATACGAGGCATTAGAGCAATTAAATCCTGCATTTATCCGTTTCCCCGGTGGTTGTCTTGCCGAGGGCGACAGTCTTGAAAACCTTTATGACTGGAAGGAAACTATCGGTCCTCTTGAGGAAAGAGCTCAGTTTTATAATCTTTGGAGAGATGACGTCGGCAGAGATTATATCAACACTATGGCTATGGGATACCACGAGTTTTTCCAGCTTTGCAGGGATTTGAATGCAGAGGCTCTTCCTATTCTCAACGTAGGCTTAACCTGTCAGGGCAGATGTGCATACGACGACCACGTTATAGCCCTGCAAAAATCTGAAATGACCGACGAGGAATGGGAAGCCTACCTGACCGAAACGAGAAATATTCCTGTAGAAAATACTGATGAACGAAAAGGATTTACCGACTACATCAACGGATTTAACATAAATTCACGTGATGATTTTGAAGCATATCTTGACACTATTGCTTTAAGACCGGGTACTAAGGAATGGGACGCATATGTTCAGGATATTCTTGATTTAATTGAATATGCAAACGGCGACGCTCAAACTACATATTGGGGTGCATTAAGAGCCGCAAACGGCAGTGCACAGCCCTTTAATCTCAAATACATCGGTCTCGGCAACGAAAACTGGGGAGAAATTTACGAAAGAAATTTCAGAGCATTATACAAAGAGGTTAAAAAGGCTTATCCGGAAATTACGGTGATTTCTTCAAGCGGTACTTGGCTTGAGGGTACTGCCTATGAGGAAAATTGGAATTGGATAAATGCGGATTTCAGCGATACTATTGTTGACGAGCACTACTATACACGTGACGGCTACCTCTTTGACCATAACGACAGATATGATAATTTTGACAGAAACGGTGCCCACGTATTTATAGGTGAATATGCTGCCAGAGCAAGAGGATACGGCACTATTCAAACAAAATCAAATATACTTGAGGCTATTGAAGAGGCAAGTTATCTTACAGGCGTTGAGCGAAATGGAGATGTTGTTGAAATGACATCCTATGCCCCTACCTTTGCAAAGGTAAATGCTCAGTGCTGGGAAATAAATCTTATCTGGTTTGATTCTCAGGAGGTTGTACTTACTCCAAGCTATTATGTGCAGATGCTTTTTTCAAACAACTACGGCTCAACATATTTGAAATCCACCTTTGAAAACGGTGAAACAATTCAAAACGGAATTTACGAATCCGTCACAATGGATAAGGAAAACGAGGTTCTTTACGTTAAGCTTGTTAATACTACAGGCAAAAAGCAGTCTGTGGGACTTAATCTTTCAGGCTTTGACAATATCAGCAGAATATCATCACAGTCAATCAACGCTGATTTCATATCAGCCTGCAACGAAATCGGCAAGCTGACAACATATCCTGTTGAAAATGAGCTTACGGCAGGCAACAGCGTAAACGTTGAAATGGGTAAATATGATGTAACAGTTTTGAGAATTGCATACGGCAATAACGACGGTACGGCTTTATATTCTCTTCCCGACAATATTTCAACTATGCCACAGCCGTCAATGTATCTTCCCGACATTATTAAAATCGGTGTTCCCTGCGGTATTGCAGGAGTTGTTGTTATTGCAGGCGCACTGACAGGAATAATTGTTTTGATTAAAAAAAGAAAGGCAAAGAAGAATAACGACTGATGAACATTACATTTTATTCAAACGTAACGAGCAAAGGCTCTGTTTTCGCCTGTATCCCTCAGATTAAAGAGCATAATGTCAGATTTTTCAGGCTTACTGAAACGAAAAAAATGATTTCAGAGGCGTCAGATACCGAAATAATGATGTCGGACGCCATGGCTTTGGTAGGCAGAGAAATAATAGACGCTATGCCGAGCCTTAAATTTATCCAATCCGAGGGAGTAGGCTATCAGGGTATAGACATTGAATATGTAAAGCAAAAAGGAATAATGCTCTGCAACAATAAGGGCGTAAATGATACTGCCGTTGCAGAATGTGCTGTTTTTCTTATGCTTGCCTGCCTTAAATCAGTTATAACAGGAAATCAAAGCGTTTATGACGGCAGACAGATTGAAGTTAAAAAGGACTCCTTTGGCGTAATTAAGGAGCTTAGTCAATGCACCGTCGGTTTAATCGGCTTCGGCGATATTGCAAGGGCAACGGCAAAATTTGCAAACGCTCTCGGTGCAAGGGTTATTTATACCAACAGAACAAGATACCCTGAGCTTGAAAAGGAATATAACGTCACATATACCGATATGAATACCCTGCTTAATCAGTCTGATTTTGTATCTCTGCATATTGCAGTTACCGAAGATACAAGGGAAATGGTCAATGCAGAATTTCTGTCAAAAATGAAGAGCGACGCTTATCTAATCAATACATCAAGAGGAGATTTGGTGGATAACAAAGCACTGCTTAATGCTTTATTAGACGGAAAAATTGCAGGTTCAGGACTTGACGTAATTTCTCCCGAGCCTGTAACTGCCGACAATATTCTGCTCGATGACAGGATTAAGGATAAGCTGATTTTAACACCGCATATCGCAGGAATAACAA
>CALYNW010000093.1 GCA_945224895.1 uncultured Clostridia bacterium | reverse complement strand
GCCTACAAGAACCTTTTGTACATTACCGCCGGACAGCTTTCTTACAGGTGTTTGAGCATTTGGAGTGACAACCTCCGAATTCTCCATAATATCCTCAGCAAGCTTTTTAGGAGCCTTTCTGTCGAGAAAAGAGGATTTACCCTCCTTATAGGAACGAAGCATCATATTGTCAATGATATCCATATTGCCTACAAGTCCCATACCTAATCTGTCCTCAGGTACAAAGGATAAGGCAACACCAAGCTTGCGAATTTCTTTAGGTGATTTTCCTACAAGCTGCTGCGGTCCCAAATGGTCAGGCTTATAAAGAATACTTGATTTTTTAGTAGTAATCTGCAAGCCTGCAATCGACTCTAAAAGCTCCTTTTGTCCACAGCCGGAAATACCTGCAATACCTAAAATCTCTCCGCCGTATGCCTTGAAGTTTACATTATCAAGCGCTATGGAGCCGTCCTTTTTTATAACCGTAAGGTCCTCAACCACAAGCCTTTCCTTTATGTTTTCCGGCTCCTTACGTTCAATATTAAGCTCAACCTTTGCGCCAACCATCATTTCAGTCAGTGACTGCTCGGTTGCGTCCTTGGTATCAACAGTGTCGATATATTCTCCTTTACGCAGAATAGTTACCCTGTCGGATATTTCAAGAACCTCGTGAAGCTTATGTGTTATTATAATAATTGACTTACCGTCTTTACGCATTTTGCGAAGTACGTCAAATAATTTACTCGTTTCCTGTGGAGTAAGAACGGCTGTAGGCTCGTCCAAAATCAAGATATCTGCGCCTCTGTAAAGAACCTTTATAATCTCAACCGTTTGCTTCTCCGATACTGACATTTCATATACTTTTTTATCCAAATCAATCACAAAGCCATATTTGTCAGTAATTTCTTTTACTCTTTGCTTTGCCTCTTTAATATTATACTTTTTACCGTCATCAATACCCAGCACTATATTTTCAGTAGCAGTAAATACATCAATTAATTTGAAGTGCTGATGAATCATTCCTATTTTATAATCGAACGCATCCTTTGGCGAGGTTATAACAACAGGTTCACCGTTTACTAACACTTCACCGCTGTCGGGAAAATAAATTCCCGAAACCATATTCATAAGTGTTGTTTTGCCTGAGCCGTTTTCCCCAAGAATTGCAAGAATCTCACCCTTGAGTACCTTTAAATCGACATCCTTGTTAGCAACAATAGTTCCAAAGGTTTTGGTAATGCCTCTCATTTCAAGTGCTAAAGCTTCGCCCATTACTATTCTCCTTAAAATCAGAATAAGTTTTTTATGAACTGATTTCTCGCTATGCTTTGTAAAAAAACAAAATTTCGTGACCGAGTTTCCCCGGCCACGAGTCTTTTGAAATTAGTATTTTAATCAGTCGATAATTGTAATACCGTCGATATCAATATCAAAATAAGGTGCTGATCTGAAGGTTGATTCCTCAAATACGCCGTCCTTGATTACCTCTGTATCAGGTGTAAACTCTGCGTCTGAATCAACGTCAGCCTTATATGAATCAAGCTTCTTACCGCCAACAGTAAAGTTAGCCGTATCGAATACCTTAACCTTACCTGATTCAAGATCTGCCTTTGCGGCGTCAATAGCTTCCTGAGTGCCGTCAGCAGCAGCCTGAGTATTTACATCTGTAAGCTCAACTGAGCCTGTTGCGATTGTACCTGTCCAATCAGTATCAATAGGAGTACCGTCCTTTACGCACTGAATTGCATATTCAAAGTAAGGAGCCCAGTTGATTTTTGAAGAAACGATGAATGTATTTGGACAAGCATCAACTGTTGAGCCGTTGTAAGAAACGTTAGGAATGCCTGCAGCCTCACAAGCTGTAGGAGCACCCATTGAGTCAGCATGCTGGCTGATAAGCTTACAACCGTCCTTGATAAGCTTGTTAGCAGCTTCCTTCTCAAGAGCTTCATCATACCAAGAGCCTGTGAATGTTACCTCCATAGTAACTGAAGGACAAACACTCTTTGCACCGAGATAGAATGATGTGTAGCCTGACTTAACCTCAGCATATGGATGAGCACCTACATAGCCCATCTTAGCCTCGTCAGCTGTGAACTTGCCTGCTTCAATAAGAGCGTTAAGCTTCATACCTGCAGCAACACCTGCAAGGTAACGTCCCTCGTAAATAGCAGCAAACGCATTGTGGAAGTTGTCAAGGTTCTCTGTGTGAGCCTTAGTACCCGTTGCATGTAAGAACTGAACATCAGGATTAGCCTTAGCAGCTTCAATTAAGAAATCCTCATGACCGAAGCTGTCTGCAAATACGATATCACAGCCCTGATCAACAAGGTCAAGTGCTGCTTCTTTACAAGCATCGCTTTCGTCAATATTCTTCTTGAAAACAGCCTCTACGCCCATTTTTTCACAAGCCTCTTCAGCGGCATTGATGAAGTTAAGGTCATAGGTTGAGTTTTCATCATGCAGGAAGATAAAGCCTACCTTCATGTCTGTGCTTGCAGTATTTGCTGTATCCTCTGTGTTTTCAACTTCATTGCCTGATGAAGAGCATCCTGCAAAGCAACCAACAACAAAGAGAACAGAAAGAAGAACTGCAAGAATTTTCTTTGTGAGTTTCATTGTCTTTCCTCCGTAATAAAAAATTTATATTATAAGGCTGACGCCCGATAACCGAAATATCAATCTCTGAAATAAACCTTGCCGGTTTCGTGGTCCATACTCTCAACTATTGCAAGGGACTCCACCTTAATTCCCTCCGCACGAAGCTTGTCCCCTCCGTGCTGGAAGCCCTTTTCAATAACAACTCCGCAGCCTGCAAGCCTTGCACCTGAAGCATTGACAATTTCAATTAGACCGTTAAGTGCATTTCCGATTGCAAGAAAATCATCTACAATAAGGACCTTATCGTTTTCATCAAGATAACGCTTGGAAACCATAATATCATAGGTAGTACCGTGTGTAAATGACTCTACCTTTGATGTGTAAACATCACCTGCAATATTCTTAGTCTTAGTTTTTTTAGCAAAAACAAGAGGACACTCAAATTCCTGTGCAACAAGAGCTCCGATTGCAATACCGGAGGCTTCGATTGTAAGAATTTTATTAACGCCCTCATCCTTAAAAAGTCTGTGAAATTCTTTACCGACCTGACGCATAAAGGGTATATCAATCCTGTGGTTGAGAAATCCGTCAACCTTTAAAATATTTCCCTCATATACTTCGCCTTCGTCCAAAATTTTTTGTTTTAATAAATCCATAAAAAATACCGCCGACATAGTTTGTATATATATTATTACTTATGCACCCATTTTTCAATATTTCTTTAAATTTTGACATCAAATTTTAACATTTTACAGCTTTGATTTATAACACTTGGTAATATACATTAAATATTGTTGATATCATTTGTACAATTTGCATAATGTAAAGTATGCAGACTTTACTCAAATTTCGTATAGACTTAGCAAAATATATATGTTAAGATATAGTTAGAGGTGTTACTATGAGTAATAAAAAAATTGCGGTAATCGTAATATTGTTTGTTACGGCTTTTTTGTTTATTGCCGCACTGCTTGGTGTGGCAGGTCACATACCGTTTATTAGAAAGCCACTTGTATTTATTATTGCAATAGTCCTGCTTGCTTTCGTAACAGGATTTTTTGCGATATTGGTGTTTAGGAGAATAAAATGAAAATTCTTGTAAGTGCCTGTTTGCTGGGCGAAAAATGTAAATATAACGGTGAAAGCAACAAAAATGATGATGTAATCAGGCTTTCCGAAAATCATACTCTTATACCTGTCTGTCCCGAAAAATTAGCAGGACTGACTACTCCGAGAGAGCCTTGCGAGATAATTGACAAAAAGGTATTCAACAAAATAGGTGAGGATGTTACCGAGGCATTTTATGACGGCGCTGAAAAAACATTGTACGTTGCAGAGGAGTCAGGCTGTCAGGTTGCCGTTATGAAGGAAAGAAGTCCATCCTGTGGCTTTATGAAAATATATGACGGAACATTCTCGGGCAGGCTTATTGACGGAAACGGTATTACATCGGATTTACTGTATAAAAACGGCATTACCGTTATCGGCGAAACACAACTTGACAAATTAAAAGCTTTTGAATAATCTATCGCCTCTCAAAGAGAGGCATTATTTTTTCAATATGACACACAAAATACACAGACATGGTTTACATTACAGGTGAAGGGAGGATAATTTATGTTTAAAATACTTTTAGCAGATGACGAAATAAAAATCAGAAGCACCATAAAGGATTATCTTTCTGCAAAGGGCTTTGATGTCATAACCGCTAAAGACGGTGCAGACGCCTTGGAAAAATTCGGTGAAGATGAATTTGACCTGATTATCCTTGACGTTATGATGCCGAATTTTGACGGCTTTGACACCTGCCGTGCTGTTCGCAGAAGGAGTAATATCCCTGTTCTTTTTCTTACTGCAAAGGGACAGGAAAAGGATTTTCTTCAAGGCTTTGAGTGCGGCTGTGACGATTATATTGTCAAGCCCTTTCCCCTGTCTGTTCTCTACGAAAAATGTCTTGTGCTCACAAAAAGATACAGAGGTATCAGTGAAGATAACCTGCTGACAGTTGGCGGAATTTCAGTAAATCTTGAAAAAAGAAAGGTTTTTTCAAATGGTGAGGAGATTTATTTGTCCGACAAGGATTTTAAAATTCTCTGCTATCTTATGAATAACAAAGGAATTGTTTTAAGCCGTGATCTTATTCTCACAAGAGTATGGGGCTATGATTTTGACGGAGACAGCAGAGTTGTTGACACACATATAAAAAGGATAAGAAAAGCCTTGGGCGTCTGTTCAAATCAGATAAAGACAATAGTAAACGCAGGCTATGTGCTTGAGGAGGAATAGAAATGAACAGGAAAACAATAAATGCTATTATAGCCATAATATTGATATTCTTTTATGCAGTCAGCACATTTGTCCTCTATAATTCCTCAAGGCTCATTACTATTCAGGATTTTTATTCGGAAAAGCAAAAGGCTAATCAATATATTTGTGATGCCGAAAATGACGCAAATTCAGAAGAAATTGAAGGTGTTGATGAATTTCTCAGAAGCGTTGACTGGTATTTTCAGGAAATAAGCACACCGTATTACATTACCATTTTCGACTCCGACACCTTTGAAAAGGTGGCTGAAAAAAAATCCTACGTCCGCTTATACGACGTTGAAGACGGTAAGACTGAGAGCTGTTATATTGACAAATATCTAACCGATGATATGAAAAATCAAATT